>JADFPD010000060.1 GCA_022562475.1 Chloroflexota bacterium
GGCCAGGTCTTTTACGGGATGGTTCCCACCCCGGTGGCCGAATTTTAGTTTGAAGGTTTCGGCGCCAAGGGCCCGCGCGATGATCTGGTGTCCGAGGCAGATCCCCATAACCGGAACGCGGCCCAGTACCTGACGGGTGTTGTCGACCACGTAGTCCAACAACTTGGGGTCGCCGGGTCCGGGAGAAAAGAGGATCCCCGAAGGTTTCATGGCCAGCAGTTCTTCGGCCGGTGTGGCCGCCGGAACCACGGTCACCCGGCAGCCCCGGCGGCGCAATTGCCGCAGGATGCTGTATTTGAGGCCGCAGTCGGTGACCAATATCCGGTGCTTGGCGTCATTTAGGTCTTCGTCTCCGCTATTCCAATCGTATTCTTCCGCGGCGGTGACCGTGGCGACGTAGTCCCGCTCTCCGTAGGCCGGGGAGTCTTTCAGCCGACTTAGCGCTGCTTCCGGCGCCTCGCTGGTGATGATTCCCAGCATCACTCCCTGGGAACGTAGGCGGCGCGTGACCGCTCTTGTATCGATCTCGGCGATGCCGGGTATGCCTTGGCCGGCCAGGAATTCGTGCAGGGTTTGTTCGCTGCGCCCGTGGCTGGGCAGGTCGCAATGCTCCCGGACGATCAGTCCGCCCACCTGTATCCGGGACGATTCAGAGTCCTGGGAGTTAATTCCGTAGTTGCCGATTAACGGATAGGTCAATGTCACCAACTGTCCGGCGTAGGACGGGTCGGTCAGGACCTCTTGATAACCCGTCATGCTGGTGTTGAACACCACTTCGCCAAGGCCGTCTGCCTCGGCGCCAAAGCCAACACCATCGAATATAGAGCCGTCTTCCAAGACCAGATAGGCTGGCTCGTCCAATCTAGCGCACCCTTCCATCGATTAGATTTTCCATCAGCTGGCCGCCGCCAGTTGCGGCCGGTTAAGCGTTGACATGGGGCTCTTCAAACTTGAGTTCAGGACTCTGGTAGATCAGGCTGCCCCCGGCGAAGGTGGCCACCACCCTACCTTTGAGCGTAGTGCCCTCCAGCGGCGTGTTCCTGCCCTTGGACTCGAACTCGGAGGTATCCACCGTCCATTCCCGTTCCGGGTCGAACAGAACTATGTCGGCGGCGGTGCCGGGCTGCAGCGAGGCCAGGTCCGAGTAACTCTCGCCCAATACCCTGGCCGGTCCAGTGGTCAGACGGTCGACCATTGCGCCCATGCTGAGCTTCTTGGCATGGACCAACTGCAGCAGCGAGCCCAAAGCCGTCTCCAAGACGCTGATGCCGAAGGCCGCATCCTGGTAGGTGACCTGCTTGCTGGTAACGTCGTGGGGTGCGTGGTCGGTGGCGACGCAATCAATCACACCGTCGGCCAGGGCTTGTACCAGGGCTTCGACGTCCCTTTGGGCCCGCAGCGGCGGATATACCTTGGTGCTGGTGTCGTAGGCCAGGCCGCCGGCCGCGGTGGTAGGCTCGCCTTTGCGGCCTAGTACCCATTGGTCGGTGCTCGTTAAGTGGTGCGGACAGACCTCAGCGGTCACCGAAAGGCCCCTCGCCTTGGCATCACGCACCAGGGGCACGCTGCCGGCGGTGCTGAGGTGGGCCACGTGGAGCCGCCCGCCGGTGGCCTCGGCCAAGGCGATGTCTCTGGCGATCATTGTTTCTTCCGCCGCGGCGGGGATGCCGTCCAAACCCAAGTGCGTCGCCACCGGCCCTTCGGCCATGACCCCGTTGCAAGACAGCGAAAGCTCCTGGCAATGGTTGATGATGGGCAGGCCCAGGTCGGAGCTGTAGATCAGCGCCAGGCGCATCAGGTTGGCGTCGTAGACCGGGTCGCCGTCATCGCTGAAAGCCACCACTCCGGCACTGGCCAATTCTTCCATCTCTGCAAGTTCGTGGCCCTTCCGCCCCTTGCTGACACAACCGATGGGCAGGATACGCACCAACGAATCTTGGCGGGCCCGTTTCTGGATGAATTCGACCACTGCGGCGTTGTCGACGGGAGGGTCGGTGTTGGGCATGGCGCAGATGGTGGTGAACCCGCCTTTGGCCGCGGCCTTGGAACCGGCGGCGATGGTCTCTTTATACTCAAAGCCCGGCTCACGAAGATGGCAGTGCAGGTCGATAAAGCCGGGACTGGCCACCAGGCCGGCGCCGTCGATGACCCGGCAGCCTTCGGGGATCCGGTCCGGTCCCAGCCTTCCGGCGGCCGTGATCTCCCCACTGCCAAGCAAGAGGTCGCCCACCCGGTCCAGCTTTCGGCTGGGGTCGACGATCCTAGCGTGGCGAATCAATATGCTATCCGTTTCCACACACCTCTCCCTTGATGTAAATACCGGTTACACAAGCTCTAGGTCCCTACGACTCCTGGCCGGGTCCGATGGTCAGTTGGTAGAGCAGGGCCATGCGCACGGCGACCCCGTTGGTCACTTGTTCTTCGATCACCGAGCTTCCGCCGTGGGCGATGCTGTTGCTGATCTCGATGCCCTCATTCATGGGGCCGGGGTGCATGACCATGGCGCCGGGTTTGGCCCGCTCCAAGCGGTCGTCGGTGACCTGCCAGCGCCTGATGTACTCCCGGATACTGGGCAGGAACCCGGCGTTCTGCCGCTCTTGTTGCAGGCGCAGGGCCATCACCACATCCGCCCCCTCAATAGCCCGGTCCAGGTCGGTGTCCACCTCAACCAGCGAGGCGAAATGTGACCGGGCGATGTTTTTACTGGAGCGCATCAGGTCGGGTGGCATCAGCGTGGCGGGGCCGGACAGGACCACCTTGGCCCCCATCTTGGCAAATCCCCAGATGTCTGAGCGGGCCACCCGGCTATGGAGCACATCGCCAACGATGACCACCTTCAGGCCTTCCAGACTGCCCAGTTTGTCTTGTACCGTGTACAGGTCCAACAGGGCCTGGGTGGGATGGGCGTGAAGGCCGTCTCCCGCGTTGATCACACTGACCTTGTCTAGATGTTGGGCGAGCAGGTAGGGTGCCCCGGAATGGGGGTGGCGTATCACGATGGTGTCCACGCCCATGGCCTGGATGGTCAGCCCGGTGTTGAGCAGTGACTCGCCCTTCTCGGCGCTGCTGCCCGAGGCCGACATATTGATCACGTCGGCGCTGAGCACCTTGCCGGCCTCTTCAAAGGAGATCCTGGTGCGGGTGCTGGCCTCGTAGAATAGGGTCACAATGACCTTGCCGCGGAGGGCCGGGACCTTTTTTATATCCCGCCCCAGCACCTCTTTCATGCCGCGGGCGGATCCCAAGACCTCTGTGATCTCCTCCCGGGAAAAATCGTCCAGGTCCAAGACGTGCTTCCGCGGCGTCGGCACTGTGCCCAGCGCACCGCTGATCTCTGGAGTTTCGATCGTTCTGGAAAGGCTCATATCGCTAACTTCTAAGCCTCTTGCTCTTCGGCCGATTTTTGTTCTTCGCCGTTCAGGTCTTCGAATATCAAGGTAACCTCATCGGCGCCGTCGGTCTCCATCAGGCGCACCTTCACCCGTTCGTTGAAGGCCGTGGGCAGGTTCTGGCCAACGTAATCGGCCCGGATGGGCAGCTCCCGGTGGCCCCGGTCCAGCAGGATGGCCAACTGGATCTGCTTTGGCCGGCCAAAGTCGATCAGAGCGTCCATGGCGGCGCGGATGGTCCGGCCGGTATAGAGAACGTCATCGACCAGGACTACGCGCTTGCCCTGGATACCCATGGGGATGTCCGTTGGCTGGAGCTTAGTCTGGGACTGGCCACGGTCCCGGAGGTCGTCACGGTAAAGGCCGACATCCAGTGTGGCGACGGGCACTTCGACGCCTTCGAACTCAGCCAGGTTGGCGGCGATACGGCGGGCTAGATGGACGCCTCTGGTGTGGATACCCACAATCACCAGTTCCTCCGCTCCCCGGTTGCGTTCGAGGATCTCGTGAGCAACCCTGGCCAGGGCCCGGCGCACATCCTCTTGGTTCATTATCTGTCGTTCTTGCATCGCATCACCTGGGCCGGTTTCCCTCCGGTCGCCAGCCAATAAAAAACCCTTACCATCAACCGGCAAGGGCGTGAACGACTCACACACAGGGCGCCTTGGCGCACTCTGCGGAGATTCGGGACGCTCTACTTTGCCAGCCTCTCGGGACCGTCTTAAAAGTGTGGCCGGGTCTCGTTCAGACCGGCCGCACGACCCTCGGAATTATTCGATTGTCCGCCTATCTTAACAGAGTCGGCGCCCTCGCAGAAGAGGGGCAGGCCCGATTCAAGAATCCACGCCAGATTGGTCCGTTGATCTAAGCCGAGACCCGCTTCCGGCGGTTGGTCACGTAGTCAACCAGGAGGTATTCGCCCAAGTTGGCGGCGCTGCTGTAGAAGGCCCTACCGCTATTTATGCGGGTCATACGTTCCACGAAATTGACCAACTGATAGCTGTTCTCCAGCATGAAGGTATTGATCAGGATGTCTTCTTGAGTGCACCGGCGCACCTCTTTCAAGGTCTCAAGCTCGGTGCGGTGGCTGGGCGGATAGGCGAAAAAAGCGCGGTCTCCTTCCAGGTGGGCGGTGGGCTCGCCGTCGGTCACCACCAATATTTGGCGGTTCCCGCCCTTCTCTTTGGACAGCAGTTTCCGGGAAAGCATCAAAGCGTGGTGCAGGTTAGTGCCTGAGACCCAGGCGTTCCAGGTGCATTTGGCCAGGTCTTCCTCTTTGATCTCGCGGGCGTAATCGGAGAACCCGATGATGTGGAGGCTGTCCCTGGGGTATTGGCTGCGCATCAATGCCATCAAGGCCAGGGTGACCTTTTTGGCCGCCTGCCAGTTGTTGAACAGACCCATGGACCTGCTCTGGTCCAGTAAAAGGACGGTGGCGGACCTGGTCATGTGCTCGTTCCGGTAGACCTCAAAGTCCTCGGGAGTAAGGCGGACCGGGACACCCGGCCCGCCCCGCAGTACGGCGTTCTTCACCGTGGCCTGAAGGTCCACCTGAAACGGGTCTCCGAATTCGTATTTCTTGGTCTCGCCCAACAGGTCGCCGTTGGCGCCGCGCGCGTCCATCTGGTGGTTGCCTATCCGGTCTTTCTTGAGGTGGGTGAATACCTCTTTGAGCGCCTTCTGGCCGATGCGGCGGATGCCCCGGGCGGTAAGGTCCATCTTATCGTCGCCGGTCACGTATCCCGACTCTTGGAGAAGCTTCCTCAGGCGGTCGAGTTCGTCGTAGATTCGCCGGGCCTCATCCCCCAGCAGTTCGGCCAGCTTGTCGGGGTCGATGTCGTCCATGTTCCCGGTGCGCATGGCTTCCTGAAGGGACTGTTCCAGTTGGTCCAGTTCTTGAAGGCCACGCATCATCTCCATGGCCTGCTCCATGGTCAGGCTGTCATCCCCCAAGAACGGATACTGACGGCGCAGGTCGTCCATGGGCATCAACTGTTCCATCAGGGCGGCGAACTGGGCCATCTCCCGCTGGGTCTCGGGGTCAAACGCCTGGGCCAAGGCATCTTCCATCTCGCGGCGGGCTTCAGGCGACATGCTGTCCAGCATGGACTGCATCTGGGCTAGCTGCTGCTGCAACCGCTCCATCAACTCATCAAAACTCTGGGGCGGGTTGTCCCCAAACATCTGACCGAACTGCTGCATGAAGCCGTCAAAATCCGGTTCCTGCCCGGCCATTTTGTCGCGGATCATCTGGTTGAGCTGCCGCATCATCTCGCGGGTGGCGGCCATGTCCTCTTCGGACATACCTTTGACTTGGTCCATCATCTGCTGGCCCATGTTCTGGGCCATCTGGCTCTTCAGCATATCCAGCAATTCCTGGAACTTCTGCTGGGCCTCTGGGTCTATGAAGTCGTACTCCAGCAAATCTTTTATCTGTCCGGCAGGGCTTTCGGGCAGGTCGTCCAGCTTCTCGCGGTTGCGTTCGGCGCGCCTCTTCAGCAGGTCTAGCAGGCCTTCCTGCTGGGCCCGGTCTTCGCCGTCGTTGGCCTCGACTTGTTCTTGGGCTTCAGCCAACCGCCGCTTGATGCCTGCCCGCTCAGTCCGGACTATGTCTTCCAGCCGTTCTTTGAGGTCGTCCACCACGGAGTCCATGTTGTGCTGCTGCAGTTGCTGGCGGCGCTGGTTCTTGAGCCGCTCCATCAGTTCCCGCAGGCCCGGCATCTGCTGGCCGTCTCGGTCTTGGAGTCCTTGGCGCATCATGTCCCGCAGGGCCTGCATGACATCGCCGTGTTTTAGGATGTCTTCGGAGAGAAGGTCCATCAAGTGGTCGGCGTCAAATTCGAAGATCCGCTGGCTGCCGTCCCATGGGGAATAGCGGTATGTGCGGTAGAGCATCGTGGCTTCCTCAGCGTCCGGCCAGATCAAGACCTAGAGTTAGGCTCATGATACCTGGGGGTTTCCGGCAATAGCAAGGTCGCACGGGAGGCCCGTGCGTGGATTTCAGCCTCGTTTTCAGTGCGTCCGAACCCCGCGATGGTCGTATTCCCATGCTATAATCGCCCATCCAAAGCCGGGCTCACTCCATTCGAGGTAGTCATCATGCTCAGTCCTTACACGGTGCTGGACCTAACCGGCGGCCACGGCGACCTAGCCAGCATGTTGTTGGGCGACATGGGCGCCAAGGTCATAAAAGTGGAACCCCCGGCCGGCTCGGCGGGGCGGGGCGAGCCGCCGTTTATCGAAGGGGGCCCGGAACTCGAACGCAGCCTGCCATTCTTCGCCTTCAACCGGAACAAAATGGGAATCATCCTGGACCTGGAAGCCGAAGCGGGCCGAAACGCCCTTCGGGGCCTGGTGGAAACGGCGGATTTTATATTCGAATCTGGCCAGCCGGCCACACTGGATAGCCTGGGACTGGGCTTTGACGTGCTGAAAGAGATAAACCCCAAGATCATCCACGTGGCCATCTCAGCCTACGGTTGCGACGGCCCCTACGCCGATTATGCGGCCAGCGATCTGACCATCGCCGCCATGGGCGGTCCCATGAGCCTCCAAGGTGTGCCTGACCGGGCGCCGGTCCGAATCTCCGTGCCCCAGGTTTGGCTGCACGCAGGATCAGAAGCCGCGACCGCCGCCCTGACCGCCCATGCGTTGATGCTGCGCACCGGCGAGGCCCAGTTCGTCGATGTCTCCGCTCAGACCGCGATGATCGCGACCATGCTTCAAGGGATCTCCGCCCATGCGATTCAAGGGCAGGACTACCAACGTGCCGGTAGTCTGCTCCAACTGGGCCAGGCAAACCTTCCCGTGGTGTTTGAATGCGCCGACGGCTATATCGTTCTTATTCCCAGCGGTCCTACGTTGGCGGTGATCGTGCCTTGGTTCGTGGAGGACGGGGTGGTGCCGGAAAGTTGGATCGAAGGTGAAATTTGGCCCACCTACCACGTTCGCCTGCTGCAAGGTCAGCCCGTCTCCTATAGCGCGGAAGAGGTGCTGGCGGCCATCACGAAATACGTAGCCAATTACACCAAGAATCACCTGCTGGAACGGGGCTTGCGGGAAGGAGTGGCCCTGGCTCCGGTGAATGATATCGGGGACTTGACCGGGTTTCAGCAGTTGGAGGAGCGAGGCTACTGGATGACGGCGCCCCTGCCCAACGGCCTCGAGGCTCGGGCGCCGGGGTTAGTCGTGCGGTTGTCCGAAACCCCCATGAGCGTGAAGAGTTGGGCCCCGGCGCTGGGCGAGCATAACGGCCAAGTTCTGAACTCCATGCTGGGACTAGACGATACGGAAATAAATCTGGCAACCGGTGGCAAGGCCGGTTAGAGGAGCGCATCATGGCAGATCCGTTGCCATTCGACGGACTTAAGGTGATCGATATCTCGTGGGTGCTTGTCGGACCGACTACGGTCAAGTACCTAGCCGACCACGGCGCGACTGTGGTCAGGGTTGAAGCGGCCACGCCCCTTGATATTTTGCGGACCGCCGGTCCATTCAAGGACGGCATTCCCGGCCCCGACCGCACCCAATTCTTCGCCGAGTTCAACGCTTCGAAGTTGGGGTTGTGCCTGGACTTGAAGAACCCGGCTGGACTGGACATAGCCAAACGGCTCATATCGTGGGCCGACGTTTATATCGAGAGCTTCAGGCCGGGTATCGTGGACTCCCTGGGTATCGGTTACGAGACCGCCAAGCGGTTGAACCCATCGATCGTGATGGCCAGCACCTGCCTGATGGGGCAAACCGGCCCCGCCGCCGCCTTCTCCGGATACGGCTTTCACGCAGCGTCCATCGCCGGTTTTTACGAGACCACCGGTTGGCCTGATCTGGCGCCCGACGGACCATGGGTGGCCTACACGGATGGCGTTTCCCCCCGGATCTTGGCGGCCACCATCATGGCCGCTTTGGACCACCGCCGCCGAACGGGTCAGGGCCAGCACATCGATGCCTCCCAGCTTGAGATGTCCCTCCATTTCCTATCGCCACAGATCATGGACTACAGCACCACTGGAAGGGGGGTCACCCGTAACGGAAATAGGTCACAATACTTCGCGCCCCAGGGCGCCTACCCCTGCGCCGGAGACGACCAGTGGTGCGCGATCGCCGTGGAGACGCCGGAACATTGGCAGGCGTTGATATTGGCCATGGGGAGTCCGGCCTGGGCCCAAGACACCAAATTCGATTCCATGGAAGGCCGGTTGGAGAACCACGACGCCATCGACCAGCAAATCAGCGAGTGGACCAAGAACCAAGACCCTAAGGCCTTGATGCAATCGCTGCTGTCCCATGGCGTGCCGGCAGGAGTGGTGCAGCGGAGCAGCGACCTAGAGTCCGACCCCCAGTTGGCCCACCGCAATTATTTCCGCCACTTGGAGCATCAGGAGATGGGCACGGTGCCCTACGCCGGCCACCAGTTCCGAATCCGAGGCTACGACAATGGCCCGCGCTTCCCGGCCCCGGTGTTGGGACAGCACAATGAACAGGTGCTCCGCGAGGTGTTGGGCATGACCGACGACGAGGTGACCGAGGCGGTGATCGCCGAAGCCATCATATAGGCTTCTATCAAACTATTAGCCTAGATGACTTTTGCGCCCAGGATGTCTTTCAGATGTGAGAGCGCCCATCCATGGGCATCCGGGTTGAAGCTGGCCACGCAGTCGGCGGGCACTTCAACAGCGTAGTCCCGGTTACGGGCGTCGGATGCGGTGTGCAAAACGCAGATGTCGGTGCAGACCCCGCAGATGATGATCTTGTCCGGACTCGCTGCATCCAGCCTCGCATCCAGCGGTGTGTTGAAGAATCCGCTGTAACGGTTCTTGGGGATGACGTTGTCTCCAGTCACGAATTCGGCCAACTCATGTATGACGTTGGGTTCCTCTGTGCCCTTCACGCAGTGGACGGGGAATACCTGGAACTCCAGATCGTCGGGGTCGTGGTGGTCCGAGATGAAGAGTATCTCTGAACCCGCTGCCTGTTCCCTGGTCAGCAAGGCGTTAACCCTGGGTATGATCTCCCGGGACTCGTCACCGCAATAGAGATTATGCCCCGGCTCCAGAAAGCCCTTGACCATGTCGATAACTAGCACTACGTTTGCCATGCTTCTTCCCCGCTCTACGGTTTGCGCTGTGGCGCAGATCCCTCGGCCCGGTCTAAAACGATAAAGTCGCCGAACATGGTTGAGCTATGGCCCGGGAAGGTGCAAACGAATTGATAAACGCCCGGTTGTGGCGCCAGGAATCTCACTTCCCCGGTTTCACCAGGGCCCAACAAGCTCGTGTTGGCGATAACCCTGTTATCCAGAGGAGGCACCCAATCGTTGGCCGGTCCGGCGGTGATGCCGTCGGCGGCAACCGCATCTTTGGTCCCCGAAAGGACGATCACCAGGTTGTGGGAATTGAGAGAGGATGAGTTGTTGAAAGTCACCGTGATCTCCACGTCAGGCAACGCGAACATGAAGCGGTGGCGAAATTCCAAAGCATCGCCATTCACATCGACACTGAACTCATCTACCCCTACCAGCCCGTCCTTTCCGGACAGCGGCCGAGCCTGCCCGGGAGGTAGATCATCACCTCCCGGCGGCCGTTGGGGTTGGGGAATCGGCGTCTGCCCGGTCGGAGCGTCCAGCTGGCGTCTCGGCTCGAATGGCAAGCCGTCGATCAGCAGGTCCTCTATCACCGCCGTTCCGGAAGAGTCAACGGCCACCCGGACCTTCACATCCGTCGATCTCTCGATGATACGCCCTGTGCCCTCCGGAATGAAGAAGGTGTCGATACCGAATTCCAGCCGGCCTCTCGAGTTTACCGTGCCTTTGATGAACACCGCGTCTGAGTCGGGTCTCTCTTCAAGGTATTGCCCTGCCGCCCAAACGCCTTCGGGGCCTTCAAGTAGCTCAACATAGAGCGTTTGGCCTGTCCGGACAACGATGTGGCCTGGCAGTTCAGCGATCTCGTAGTCCAATATGGCGAAGTCGCCCTGGAGCACCGACCGGGGGTCGATGGGCACGGTCTGCAACAAAACGCTGGTCCCCGTGCGCAGGGTGTTTTCTTTAACGGCGATGAAGGCCAGCAGCAGGATGATCTGCCCGGCCACCGTGGCCCAAAACGCGACCTTAAGCGAGCGGCTCATCGGGAGGCTCCCGCCGTTCTGATGCGTTCCAGCATCATCTGCCGGCCCCGCTCCACCAAATAACCGCCAACCAGAAGGACAACGCCCGCCACCACAAAGATCAATGACCGGTCCAGCAGGTCCCAACTGTACTCGAAGTACCGGGAAAATATATCGATGCTGATGAAGGCCAGGCCGATGTTGACCCAGCTCTCCCGGCCTCGCATATAGCCTGACACCAACACGCCAAGTAAGGCGATGGCCAGCAGGGCGTTAAAAAGGATGGCGTAAAAAACTTCGCCGCCGGTGTCAACGGTAACCACCACGTATGCCGCGGTCAGGAGGATGGCGATGGCGATACCTTCGATCCCGTTGAGCGTGAATCCCTCTTCGTTGCGCCGGTGGAGCCAGACGGTCGCCAGGACCAATGCCAATGTCAGCGCGCCGGCCACCGCGATCAACACCCGGAACTCCACCCCAGTCTCGCCCTGGATATAAAGACCTTTATCGAAGGAATCGAAAATATCCTTGAATGTAAGGGCAAATACCGCCCCGAATGCCGTGATCAGACCCACCAGTTGGAAGACCTCCGAATAGGGACGAAGAACATTGATCTCTTCTTTCATCCGTCCAACGGCCAGGAGCAATAACCCCAGAATCAAGAAGAAAGACGCGCCCAAGACCGCCTCGCCTCGCGAGACTTCATCGATCCAGCCGGGTAATCGGAAGCCCACCGCCAACAGGAAAAGTCCAACGCCCAAAAATTGGATGGGTTGGGACTTAACGATGTAGACCAAGGGAAAGACACCCAAGAACCAGAACAGCATCAGCCTGGGGTCGTTGACGTCAACGTTGTAGACCTGACCCACCAGGTGCACGCCCGCTCCGTAGATCAGGCAGGCCAACAGCACCATGGCCGATCCGACCCGGATGTAGCCGCGGTGGTAGCGAAGGTAATAGCCCAAACCGTGGGCAAAGACGATTGCAACCAGGATGAGGGCCAGTTTCGGCCAACGGTCGATGCCGTCCCAATTGGCCGCGAGGAATAATATGACGCCCAGTCCCACCAAGACAGACCCGATCACGGAGAGTCCGGTGACCAGTCTTCCTCGGGCCCGGTAAGACTTGGGGGCTAATTCAGAGGCGGAGTAACGGGCGCGAATGGCTTGGCTTTGCTCAGCCGTTATGATGCCATCGGACTCCCAGCGAGACAATTCGCCGGGCAGACGCTCCAGAAATCTTTCGTCCCCGCCGGATGCGTTCTCTGCCATGCCCTTATTCTAGAGAGGCTACGCCCCGAATGACAGGCGCATGTGAACCCTGGAAGAGCAAAATTGTCGGCGCGGGGACGGCTCCGTCTAGCGGCTGGGCACGGCCCCTTGGTCCAAAGCAAACCGGGCGTCCTCGGCCAGCATGCTGGACAGCCCCACGGTCTCAAAGCAGTCCTCCAAGCTGACCATGCTGTCCATCAGGTGGGCAGTGGTGCCCTTCTCTTTCAACTGGGCCATGACCTGCCCCACGACGTAGGTCACAGACAAAAGAGCGCTGGCCGGATAGATGACGATCTTGAAACCGAGCTTCTCCAATTCAGAGGCCGTGAGAAGGGGAGACTTTCCAGACTCGACGAAATTGAATAGCAGTGGAATATCGAGGTTCTTAGCGGCGCGCTCCACCTCTTCAGGCGTGCGCAGGGCTTCGACGAACAAAACGTCGGCCCCAGCTTTCGCGTACTCGTCGCAGCGGTGCATGGCGTCGTCCCAGCCGGTTACCGCTATCGAGTCGGTGCGGACGATAATAGTGAAGTCGTCGTCGGTGCGGGCGTCAACCGCGGCCCGTATCTTCTGGACCATGTCCTCGGTGGGGATGACTTTCTTGTCGTCCAGGTGGCCGCAGCGCTTGGGCGATTCTTGGTCCTCGATATGGATGGCGGCCACGCCGGCCCGTTCGTACTGCCTGACGGTCCTCCGCACGTTCAATACCCCGCCGTAACCCGTGTCGGCGTCGGCGATCAGCGGAACATCCAATGTCTCGGTGATGATGGCGGCGTTTTGGACCATCTCTGTCATGGAAGCCAACGCCAGGTCGGGGTAACCGAGTTGCGCCACGGAGGTCCCCGCCCCGGTCATGTATACCGCCGGAAAGCCCGCCTTCTGAATCAATCTGGCCGTGAGGCAGTCATAGGCGCCCGGCGCCTGAATGATTCCCGGTCCCTTAAGCAGTTGGCGAAACTTGGTGGTTGTGCGCATGCGGGCCTCCGGTCTGGGTGGATTATCCACTGAAGTTACCCAATTCTAGCGGCCTGGCGGCAAATACTCCACTGGACTCAGGTCCCGGTGCATGACAAGGTGAAGGTCCTATTTGGAAACGCCCGGCGGAAGCCAATAATCGTCCGGCAACGGGACGATGTAGCCCACGTTCGCCAGATCGGGACAGTCTGGATTCCCGTGTCGAAAATAGTCGTCGTTGCCTATGTCTAACCTGGGCGGCAGTTCCCAGGATGCATCTCCAGCCCACATCAAATCATTGGGAGAATCGGAGACGTGGCCCGAAAGATGATGATTGGGTGCGCATGTGGACGCCAGACCCAGTGAGTGTATGAATTCGTGGAACATTGCGATATCCAAGTATCCAGTGGCGGTCGGTGATGCCCCCAATTGGTTTGTGTTGCAGCCGGTCGCTCCGGGTGGCTCGCCCTGCAAGTACATGGCGCTCACGACGCCGTAGATCAATGGCGGCCAAGCCCCAGCACCGCAGGAGTAGGTGCTGCCACCGTCGTAATAGACCATGTACTGCTTATTGGGCCTGATGACGCCAGCGGCATTCAACTCCAATTCCAGGACCTCCCTTATAAATGCTCCCGAGGCGGTGACCAATGCCTCGGTGGACGCCAATCGCAAGAATGTGATGTCCAACTCCCCATTATAGGTATCCCACCGAAGGTCCAGTCCGCTGGACTGGTTTCTGAACCAATAGCTCACCGATTCCACGGATATCCTGATTGCTCCGTTTGTGTCGAAAGACCGGTCTACCCCATCGGCTGGAACCGCGTAGACCAGATGTATCTGGGGCAGGTCGGTGTCGTCCGGCCGGTCAAATGTTGTGCGCTGACCGATGGGTACGGGTGTGGGCGTGGGGGCGGGCGGTGTGGGCGTGGGGGCGGGCGGTGGGGGCGTGGGGGTAGGAGTAGGCGTCGAAGTAGGAAATTTTGTCGGTATGAGTGTAGGTGTAGGGGCCTCGGTGGCGGCAGGGGTCGGAGACAGGACCTCGGTGGGCACGCTAGCGGCCGTGGAAGTCGGCCTAACAGCGCTGGATGGCGAAGAAGTGGGCACAGCCGTGGCAACCGGTAGCAAAGTGGACGTGGGAACCAAGGTTGAACGGGCCACGGTCGTCGAAGTTGTGTCTGGAGTGAGCACTGTGCCAGACCTTCCACATGCGGCCGCCAAAATACCGATGCATGCCACGGCAGAAAAAAGAAGCGCGCCGCGCCCGGCCAGCATCACGCAATCAATCCGCCGTCGATGGTCAGGACCTGGCCCGTGATATAACTGGCGCCGTCGCTGGATAGGAAGACCACTGCTTCGGCCACATCCTCCGGGGCGCCGAACCGGCCCATGGGGATGCGCTCCAAAATCTTCGCTTGGGTCTCCTCCGATAGTTCATCGACCATCGCCGTCGTGATGTATCCCGGGGCCAGGGCGTTGACGGTGACGTTGCGGGAAGCGACCTCCCGGGCCACGGCCTTGGTCAGGCCCACCAGTCCGGCCTTGGCGGCGGCGTAGTTGGCCTGGCCGGGATTCCCGGAAAGCCCCACCACGGAAGACATGTTTATCACCCGTCCCGACCGCTGCCGGATCAGGTGGGTCATGGCGTAACGGGTGCAAAGGAACGCGCCGCGCAGGTTCACGCTTATAACGCTGTCGAAGTCTTCAGGCTTCATCCGGATCAGTAATTGGTCCTTGTTGATGCCGGCGTTGTTGACCAGGATGTCGATGCGGCCAAAGTGGTCCACAAGATTTTTGATCACGGCGGCAGCTTTGTCATCTTGCGAAACGTCCCCGCCGACCAGAATGGCTTCACCGCCGGACTTGTTGATGGAATCGACGACAACTGAAGCGGCGTCGGGACTAGCGTGATAATTAACACCGACCTTGGCCCCAGCCTCGGCGAGACGGGAGGCGACAACAGCGCCGATGCCCCGGGAGGCTCCGGTGACCAGCGCGACTTTGCCACTGAGGTCGATGCCGGGCATCGGGTGGCTTTACCGGCCCGCGCCGCTGCCGGTGGAATTCGACCCGGCTTTCTTGTTCATGCCGGCCAGGTCCGCCCGCATGATATCGACCAGACCCAACTGTACATAGCGGACGGCGGTGCTGACGGCGGCCAAAATCTCATCGGCCCTGCTGGAGCCGTGGCCCAAGATCACCGGCCCGTTGACCCCGAACAACGGCCCCCCGTTGGTCCGGGTGCGGTTGGTCAATTGGACCAACTCGGCCGCGAATTTGGAGACCGTCTTTTCGTCCAGCGCCGAGGCCAGCCGCTTCCTGGCGAAGGCGGCGAAAGCCTCGCCGAGACCCTCGGTGAATTTGATCAGGATGTTGCCGACGAAACCGTCACAGATGATGACTTCGGCCTTTTCGGTGAAGAAATCCATCCCTTCGACGTTGCCGACGAAATTCATTCCGCTGTCTTGGAATACTTTGTAACTCGCCTGGACCTGCTTGTTGCCCTTGGCCGGTTCGGAGCCAACACTCAGCAGGGCCACCCTGGGGTCCTCTATCCCCATATAGGTGCGGGCCCAAGTAACACCCATGGATGCGAAGCTGAGCAGCAACGCCGGACGGCAGTCAAGGTTGCTGCCGATGTCCACCAGAACGGTGTTTGGGGCCAACCCCAGAAATGGGCCGCCCAGGCAGGGCCGCTCCAGTCCATCCATGAGGCCCAATGTCAGGACCGCGCTGGCCATCGATCCGCCGGTGGACCCCATGGAAACCATGACGTCGGCGTCGCCGCTCTTGACCAACCTTGTCGCGACCATTACCGAAGAATTCGGCTTGGTCCGCATGGCCCGCAGCGGATGCTCGTCATCGCGGATCTTATCCTGGGATGGCTCGACGCGAACGGAGATGCCGGATGTATCGTGCTTGGCCAGCTCCTGTTCCACCGGGTCCGGATCGCCCACCAATATTATCTCGGCGTTCACGGCCTTGGCGGCGGCCAGGGCTCCCTTCACTGTCTCAACCGGCCCGTGGTCTCCGCCCATGGCGTCCATGGCGATCCGCACCGGCCCGGTCCCGTTGTCCGTCCTCTTCTGCATCGTGTTCCTTCCTCGTCTGGCCGGCGTCTCGCCGGAGACCGGCCGGCCATTCGCTAAAGGTGCTTACCCCTGATTATTCTTTAGTGCTCTCGATCAATCCCGGCAGGTAAAACCGGCAGTGCCTACTACCAGTTCCTGGCCGCTGCTGCTGTTCCTGACTCCCACCGAATAGGTGCGGATTGATTCCTGTACCTTGGCCAGGTCGCTCCACGCTTCAACCCGGTCACCCAGGTAGGCGGCGCCTTTGAACCTGACCCTTAGGAACCCCGATTCCAGCCATTCCCTCCCGTGGGCGGCGGCCATCATCTCGGACACAAAGGCCAAGGTTAACATGCCGTGGGCGATTATTCCGCCGAACTGGGTCCCTGCGGCGAATTCCGGGTCAAGATGCAGTGGATTATCGTCTCCCGATGCCCTGGCGTAGGCGTTCAACTGCTCTTGGTTGATCTCTTTTGAGATAAAGGCCGGCCCGCTTTTCACCGGCCCGGCTTTCCGTCCCTTGGCCTCGTTTGAAGTCGCCGATGGGGAATCTTCGGTGGGCACGAGCACGGTGCTTTTCGAGGTGATCGCGACACTTCCGCCAGACTCCACGCTGCAGACCACCGTTACGAACTCAAGACCGGCACGGCGGCGCGGTTTTTCCACCAGCGCGCTGATCTTCACTGTGCTGCCGATGGCCACGGGCGTCAGGGTTTCAATTTCTTGCGAGCTGTGGATGGCGCCGGGAGGGAGGGCAAGTTCACGCAGCAACTCGCCCAATGCCAAGGCGGCCGAGTACACGGGCGGAGCGAACCCGGTTGCTTTATAGATCGGGAGGCTATCTCCCACCGAGAGCAGGTACTCGTCAACCGAGTCCTGCGTCGCATCGATGGAGCCCAAGTCCAGGTTGCGCTCAGTCTCAACCAGCAATGCCAGCTATCCTCCCTGTGCCGGACCGCTGCCAATCCCCAAGGAATAATAGGCGAATCTTGGGTATCCTCATGTCAACCGCCGGTGCGTCGGGCAGGCCCGATTATACCCAGGGTCAGACTCCCCAGCAACATTATGTACTCCCGGCTTAGCCAGATTTGATGCGGGCCTTTTAGATGGAATTCCCGGAGCTATACGGCTGCTCCGAAGTTCTCTACCGCAAGTCCAGCGATGTGCTCCCCGATCGCTAGCGACGACGTCGCGCCCGGCGACGGGGCGTTTAGCACGTGGATGGCGTCGCGGCCTTGGATGATGCTGAAGTCGTCCAACAGTGAGCCGTCTCTGGCCACCGCCTGGGCCCGCACTCCTGAACCGCCACCGGCCAAGTCCGAGTCCTGGATCTCCGGCAACAGCCGCTGCAGATCGCGCAGGAACACCCGCTTGTTGTAGGACCGGTAGACCTCCTTTAACCCGATCTTCCAATACTTGAGGGCCATCTTCCAGAAGCCGGGATAGGCCAGGTTGCCCAGACTCTCGCCCAGGCTGAAGTCCCGTTTGCGGTAGCCCTCCCGCCGTAGGGCCATCACCGCGTTGGGGCCGGCTTCAACGTGGCCCTTGATGTTGCGGGTGAAGTGTACGCCCAGGAACGGGAATTGGGGGTCGGGGACCGGGTAGATCAACCCGGACACCAGATGATGGCTCTCGGGGCGCAGGGTGTAATACTCGCCCCGGAATGGGATGATCCGGATACCGACTTTCTCGCCGGTCATGGACGCCACCTTATCGGCATACAACCCGGCGCAGTTGATGAGATGTTTGGCTTGGAGCGTCCCCTTGGTTGTCTCCAATGCCAACGAGCCTGAGGAGTGGGTGATCTTGCGCACCAGTGCTCCAGTGAAGATGTCTCCGCCGGCTTGTTGGAACTTGCCGGCGAAGGCGGCGGCCACCTTGCTGAAGTCGACGATGCCGGTGTGGGGCGCCCACAGGGCGCGCACCCCCACGGTGTAGGGTTCGATCTCTTTTAGCCGCTCCGGACCGACGATCTCCAAGTCGGGCACTCCGTTGGCCGTTCCTCTCTCGTAAAGGTCCTGCAGGCGGCCCAGTTCTGACTCATTGAGGGCGACGATGACCTTGCCACACTGCTGGAATTCGATCTCATTCTCCTCACAGAATCGGACCATGTTATTCCGGCCGGCCACACAGAATTGGGCCTTCTGGGAGCCAGGGCGGTAATAGATCCCCGAGTGCATCACGCCGCTGTTGTGTCCGGTCTGGTGGGTGGCCAGGTTTTCCTCTTTCTCCAGCACCGCCACGCGCCAGCTAGGAACTCGTTCCAGCAATTGCATGGCGGTGGACAGCCCTAGGATGCCGCCTCCGATGATCGCGATGTCGTACTGGCTCGATTCCATCTGCCGCCTCGTCAACTCAGCTTCAAGACCTTTGCCAGACTAATGCTGGCAATTGAGACGCTAAGGGTAGTCCGCCGGGCTGGGCCGGTCAAGACTGGGTAGACCGACCTTTTTCTTGACCCTAAGGGCCGCCATGAAGTATTTTTGAACGTGGCTCTGCTCAGGTGACTAATTCGCGGCCTGATCCCCGAAGAACGGGTCCTGCGCAGCCTGCGCATCGTCACCGAAAAGGTCATGCCGGCCTTCAAGTAATACCCTGATTTAATCAAGTAGGGAGTTGACCAAGTTGAAACTAGCAGTATTGGACGATTACCAAGCTACCGCCAAGGACCTGGGCGACTGGTCTCAGTTACCGCCGGGCACCGAGGTCGAGTATTTCCACGATCACATCGCCGATGAAGACCAACTTGTGGAACGGCTCAAAGATTTCGACATGGTCATGGGGATGCGGGAGCGCACCCCTTTCACCCGCTCCATACTATCCCGGCTGCCCAAATTGCGGCTGCTGATGACCACCGGCCTCCGTAACGCGTCATTCGACATGCAGGCAGCCACCGACCTGGGCATCCCGGTCTGTGGCGCCAGCGGCGCCGGCGAGGGCCCGACCGAACTCACCTGGGGGCTGATAATCGCCATGCTGCGGCACATCCATGAGGAGGAACAACGGTCCAGAGAAGGGACCTGGGGCACCACGGTCGGGGTGGGACTCAAGGGCAAGACCTTGGGATTGCTGGGGTTGGGCCATATCGGGTCCTTGGTCGCCAGGGTCGGTGCGGCATTCGACATGAACATCATCGCCTGGAGCCAGAACATGACCGCCGAACGGGCCAAGGAATGCCAGGCTACCCTCGTGAATAAGGAAACTCTATTCAAAGAAGCGGACATCGTTTCGGTCCATCTGGTGCTCAGCGACCGCAGCCGGGGCCTGGTCGGCGCACCTGAATTGGCCTTGATGAAGCCCACGGCCTACCTGGTGAACATATCCCGTGGCCCGATTGTTGACGAAAAGGCCTTGATCGACGTGTTGGAGCGGAAAGCCATCGCCGGAGCGGCCCTGGATACCTTCGATGTCGAGCCCCTGCCCAAAGACCATCCCTTGTTCAAGACACCCAACACCCTGATCTGCCCCCATCTGGGCTACGTCACCGAAGAGAGTTACCGGGCCTTCTACGCCGGAATCATCGAGAACGTCCGCGCGTTCGTCAGTGGCGAGCCGGTCCGGGTGATCAACTCCGACGTGCTCACCTCGTCCCAGTTCCGGGGTTACGGGTAGCGCCCACCTCCGACTACGTCGAGAGTCTCCCCGATATAATGGGGGGCGGTTGCCAACCAGCAAAGATAATCTCGATCCATGGAGACCCCCAGATGAAAGCGGTCAGGTTAAACGAGTTCGGTGACGTTGACGTACTCAAGATTGAGGACGTGGCCGAGCCCACTCCCCGTTCCCATCACGTACTGATCAAGGTGGACTCAGCCGGGGTGAACTACGCCGACATCCTGCGCCGGGGCGGCAACTACCCCGGCCCCGGCCTGCCATCGTCCATGGGGCTGGAAGCCGCGGGCACGGTCACGGAGGTCGGCTCAGATGTCAGCGGCATCTCGGTTGGCCAGAAGGTCATGGGCATGGGACCGGGCAGTCAGGCTGAGTACGTGGCGATCAACGGCAACCTGGTCTTCCCCTATCCAGACTCCCTCGACCCGGTGGAGGCCGGCGGCATGCCCATCGTGTTCCTGACCTCCTACCACATCCTGAAGACCAGGGGTGCGATGCAGTCCGGAGACACAGTGTTGGTACAAGCCGGGGCCTCCGGAGTGGGAACCGTCCTCATCCAGCTGGCCAAGGCCTGGGGCGCCAAGGTGATCGCCACCGCTTCGACCCAGGACAAGTTGGACCTGTGCCGGTCCCTGGGGGCCGACGTGACCATCAATTACACCGAAGCCGATTTCGAAGCGGTGATCAAAGAGGAAACGGGCGGCGACGGCGTGCAGTTGGTGGCCGAATGCGTGGGCGGCGAGGTCCTGGAGAAGAGCGTGCGCTGCGTGGCGGCATACGGGCGTTTAGTCAGCTACGGCAACGCCTCGCAGACACCAGCCAACCTGGCGGCGTCTGACATCACCTCAGCCAACCGGACCGTCATCGGATTCAGCATGGGGCGCTC
>JADFPD010000061.1 GCA_022562475.1 Chloroflexota bacterium
CCGGGGCTGTCCAGCGCGCCCTTGCCCATTGGGTATCCCGCCTCGCCCAGGCGTTCCACCTCAGCCAGAAAACCGGCCTCCATCATGGCGTCCACCCGTTGGTCGATGCGCTGGTATAGGGCCTCGCGTTCCATGGTCAGGCCAAGCACCAAATTCCGGACGGGCCTGGGGTCGGGATTGGCCATCTCGGACGGTTTCTGGTTGGTGGCGTGGTAGATCTCCAGGGCGCGAATCACCCGCCTGACGTTGCGGGCATCCAAGGCGTCGGCCCGGTCCGGGTCGATCTGACGCAGCCGGTCGTGGAGGGCCTGGGCCCCGCCTTCCTCCGCTGCTTCTTGCTCCAGCGCCGCCCTGAATTCCGGGTCTGGAGGAACCGCAGGCACGGACTGGCCCTCCAACATCGCCCAAACATACTGGCCGGTGCCGCCAGCCACGATGGGAATCAGCCCTCTGGCGGCGATGTCTGTGGACGCCTGTTGGGCCAATTGGAGAAAAGAGCCCAGGCCAAAATTCTCCGACGGCTCAAGTAGGTCCAGCAAGTGGTGGGGCGCCTGAGAACGCTCGACGGGAGTGGGCTTGGCCGTGCCGATATCCATGTCGCGGTACACTTGGCGGCTATCGGCGTTGATGATCTCACCGCCGAAGCGTCGGCATAGCTCAACCGCCAGTTGGGTCTTGCCCACGGCGGTGGGGCCAACGATGGCTACGAGTGGTAGGGGGTGTGGTGACAAGCTGAAGGTAGGAGCGAGCGCAGACTAATGGCTAAACTTTGGAGAGGACGCGCTCCCAAGTTTCAGTGTCGAATTCTTCGCGAAATGCGTAATAGTCTGTGCCCCGGACTTTTGCCTTGTCAAATGCACCAATCTCGGCCAAGACATCGAGGGCATGCTCCAATTTGCCCGCCTGTCCAGATGATCCCTCTGTGCCTAGTATGGTTTCTTCTAGCTCTTCCAAAGAGTAAGCTAGGTCTGTCTGTCCGGCTAAGAACCAATACGCCTGCCGCATCCAGCCCTCAGCCTCTGAGTCGATGCCTAATTCGAATTGGCGCTTGGACAGTGGCATTCCTATCGCTCCGTTCGAAATCCTAATCTACGTCGAACTATAGTATACCATCGCCGGTCTTTGATCTCGTTCATTTGGACTCTGTCGCGCTGCACTAGTATCTGCAGTGCCCGCTCCACTTCAGCTACGATTACATCGCGTCCATCTATGTCCCTCAGCAACTGCCGGATTTCTGTCGCACTAAACCCGAACTCCGGACGGTCGGCAAGTATTCGGTCAATCGGAAAGGTCAAATCGAATTCGCCATCTTCCAGTTCCTGTCTGGTGATTGGCACGAATAACGCTCAGCCCGTTGTCTAGGCCTTGGCGGCGGCGACGGCGGCGGCCACTTGGAGGAAGGATTCGGCTTGGAGCCCGGCCCCGCCCACCAGCCCGCCGTGGATGCAGTCTTGGGCGGCGTAGTCGCCGGCGTTGGCGGCGTTCATGCTGCCGCCGTAAAGCAGGGAGATATCATCAGCCGCAGCCGCGAAGAGACTACGTAGGGTCTCAAGGATCACTCCGCCCATGACCTCGGCGGCGGTCTCCGGTGTGGCTGCCTGGCCGGTCCCGATGGCCCAGATGGGCTCATAGGCGACGATCAAACCCGATGTGTCGCTGATTCCCTCAAGTCCGGCTCGCACTTGGCCGCTGATAACGTCCGAGGCTTTTTCCCCCTCTCGCTCCTCCAGCGTCTCACCCACGCACAGAATGGGCTTCAGGCCGGCGGCTTGGGCCGCTTTGACCTTGCTGTTGACCGATTCGTCGGTCTCGGCGAACATCTGGCGGCGTTCCGAGTGGCCCAGTATCACGTAGTCGCAGAGCCCCTGGAGCATGCCCGGTGAGACCTCCCCGGTGAACGCTCCGGAATCCTGGAAATGCATGTTCTGAGCGCCGACTTTGACCGCGGAGCCCTTCACCGCGTCACTCACGGCGGCCAAGGAGACGAATGGCGGGCAGAGCACGAGCGCCACGCCAGGGATGGCTGCGGCGCCATCCACCACGCCCGCAGCCAGGGTGGCGGCCTCGGCGACGGTGGTGTTCATCTTCCAGTTTCCGGCAACGACCAGGTCTGGCATGGGTCTATCTCCAATCAGTGGATGAGGCGCCGGTGAGGTGGATTAAGGGCCGAACTTTGTCATCTTCCCGGCGTGGGAAAGGCCCAAGACCATCACGCTGGTGGCCGGGATGCTGCCGATGGCGCCCAGGGCGCAGGCCTTCTCATCGAAGGTGGGGATTCCCTGGCCCAGGGTCAGCTTGGAATGGAGCATGAAGGGCACCGGGTGCCAACTATGGGCGGCCATTATCGCGGGGGTGGCGTGGTCTCCAGCCACCATCAGAACGTCCGGCTCCAGCGCCAGTATCTCGGGGATGAACGGGTCCAGTTCCTCCAGACATCTGACCTTGGCGTCGAAGTCTCCGTCCTCACCGGCGGCGTCGGCCGGCTTGTAGTGGATGAAGAAGAAATCGTGCTTGTCCCAGTTGGCCCGCAGTGTGTCCACCTCGTCTGCAAAGGTCTTGCCCGTGGGGATGACGTTCATGCCGGCCACGGTGGCCAGGCCCCGGTACATGGGGTAGGCGGCGATGGCGGCCGGGTCCAGCCGGTACACCTCGCCCATGGGAGGCAGGGACGGCATCTGGGCGAAGCCGCGCAGCAGCAGCATGTTGGCCCGTTCTTCCTCAGACAGCAACTGCGCCGCCTGCTTCACGAATTCGTTGACCAGGTCAGCCGTCTTCTGCGCTTCGGGCTTCAGCGGCTTAACGGCCAGGGCCTTGGCGCCCGTGACCTGTGGGTCGGTCTCGGTCACGAATTCGGACAGACCTTCGCCCCGCAGCCGCAGGACGAACCGGTAGTCCTGGACGGAGAAAACGTCCACCTGCACGCCCGGAATCTCGATTCGGTCCAGCCGGTCGCAGATGGGGGCGCTGAGTTTGGTGGGGATCCGGCCGGCGCGGCGGTCGGTGAGCAGGCCGTCGCCGTCAACGGTGCAGAAGTTGCCCCTGGCGGCCACGTCTCCGGGCGCCAGTTCCACCTCTATCCCCAAGGCTTCCAGGGCCCCGCGGCCGATCTGGTGCTTCAGGGGATCGTAGCCGAATAATGCCAGGTGGCCAGGGCCGCTGCCGGGAGCCACACCGGGCAAAACCGGTGTGGTCAACCCACAGGCGCTCACCTGGGCCAGGGCGTCCAGATTGGGCGTGTTAGCGGTTTCCAACTCGGATCTGCCGGTATCCGGATGGGCCAGGCCGCCCAGCCCGTCGACAACCAACAAAACAATCTTTGAAGGTGTTTTGGTGTAGCAGTCTCTCAGTTCTTCAACGTCGATCAATGCTTTAATCCCTCGCCGTACAGCTTATCACCCCTGGCCTTTTGACCTCATCCTGGCTAGGCGTCCGGCAATGCCGCGATGCCGGGCAGTTCTTTGCCTTCCAGGAACTCCAGAGACGCCCCTCCGCCGGTGGAGACGTGGGTCATTTTGTCCATCAAGCCCAGTTCTTCCACCGCCTCGGCAGTCGAGCCGCCGCCCACCACTGTGGTGACGCCGCTCAGCCCGGCTATAGCCTCGGCGACGATCCGGGTGCCCCGGCTGAACTTGGGCATCTCGAAGACGCCCATGGGGCCGTTCCAGATGATGGTTTTGCACTTGCTCAGCGCCTCGGCGAAGTCTTGGGCCGAGCTTGGCGCTATGTCCATGATGTACCAACCGTCCGGAACATCTCCGACGTGCATGACATCGGTCTCAAGGGGGTCGGCGGCAAATTCACTGGCGATCACCACGTGCTCGGGCAGGTGCACCTTGATTTTGGCGGCTTCTGCCCGCTCCATAATCTGCCGGGCGAAATCCAGGCGGTCTTCTTCTACGCGTGACGCTCCAGTAGAATAGCCCAGGGCGTTCAGGAAGGTCACACACATGCCGCCGCCGATGAACAGGTGGTCCAGGTGCTCCAGCAGGTTGTCCAAGAGCAGTATCTTGTCGCTCACCTTGGCCCCGCCCAGCAGCGCCGCCAAAGGCTTCTCCGGAGACTCCAGGGCCCGGCCCAAGGACTCCACTTCCCTCTGGACCAAGAGTCCCATGGCCGAGGGCAGGAACTTGGTTATTCCATCTGTCGATGCGTGGACGCGGTGGGCCACAGCGAAGGCGTCCATCACGAAGCAGTCCACCGTGCCGGCCAGTTCACGGGCGAAAACACCGTCGTTCTTCTCTTCGCCCGGGTGGAACCGGAGGTTCTCCAGAAGCACCACATCCCCCGCGGCCATCTGGGACACGGTATCGGCGACGACCGGGCCAATGACCTCCGGCAAGCTCTTTACCGGGCGCTTCAAAAGCATCGCCAGCCGGTCGCCCACGGGGGCCAGGCGCAGTCCCTCGACAACTTCACCGTTGGGTCGGCCCAGGTGGGAGCAGAGGACTATCTTGCTCCCCTGATCGATGAGGTATTGGATGGTCGGCAATGTGGCCCGTAGGCGTTGGTCATAGAGGGCTATGCCTTCGATACCTTGGTCGATGGGGACGTTAAAATCCACGCGCACCAGTACCTTTTTACCCGCCACGTCAAGCTGTTCCAGCCTGCGTTTCGGCATCAGCGGCCCCCCTCGGCCGCCCAGCGGCCCAGGCCGGCCAGAGCGTCCATCCCCTGCGGTGACACGCCTTCCAATGCGGCCAGGGCTTGGTCGACCAATTCTCGGGCTTTGGCCTGGGATGTCTCGCGGGCGCCGGCGCTGGCCAGGATGTCGATCATCTTGGCGATGTCGGCTGGCTCAAGGACCCGCTTCATATAGATAGCGCCCAACTCCCGTTTGATGCTGACACCGGCGGTTTCCAGGGTTTGGACCAACGGAAGGCTCTTTTTCTTGTTCAGAACGTTTGAGGGGGTCATGCCGTCGCCGTGCTCCCCCCATAGGTCGTCGATATCCCGAGCTATCTGCCAGGCCATGCCCATGTTCCGCCCCATCAGGGCAAAGTTGCCGCACACTCCGTCGGCGGCCCCGGCGGCCAACGCACCCGACTCGGCGGCGCAGGATGCCAGAGCCCCGGCCTTACGGCCGATCATGTCTAGATAATCGGCGGTGGAGACCAGCATCTGGTCTTGAAACTGTAGGTCAATGTACTGGCCTTCACAGAGAGATAGGCAGGCCAAATCCAAGGAACGCAACGCCCGCAGGACCCGGTCGGCCGGCACTTCATTCTGGGCCAGGCGCATCATGGTGGTGCGCCCCAGGGCATGCAGGCCGTCTCCGGCGTTGATCGCCTGAGCGGGCCCCCAGACCCACCAGATGCTGGGCCGGTCTCCCGGCTCGGTCCGGCCGGCCTGAACATCGCCGTGGACCAGGGTGAAGTTGTAGATCAGGTCCACGCTGGCGGCTACGGGTAGGGCCTTGCGGAAATCGCCGCCCGATGCATCGCAGGACGCCAGCGCCAACGCAGACTGGAAGCTCAGCGGAGCGGTACCGCTCTGGGGCTGCCCCTGTTGGTCGACCCAGCCCAGGTGGTAGCGCAGCACGTCGTACAGGAAGCCCTCTCTCGACTCGAAAACGGTCCGGAGTTCCTCTTCCAGGGCCTGTCTGTAAGTTCCAAAAAAATCTGGCCGGTATGTATCGGGAGGCGGTATTTTTTTCCTCCTAGGTCGACGCCGATTCCCAGGCTTGTAGGACGAGCTGGAAGGAAATCGCCCCTTCCCTCAAAAGCTTGGGCTGTCCGGACGTGATGTCGACCACCGTGGATGCAGTCCCTTTTGGCTCGGGTCCGTCCGTGACGATGTAATCAACTTCGGCGCCAATCTCGGCGGTTAATTCTGCCAAGGTCAAAAGGTCGGCGCCTCCGCTGAGGTTGGCGCTGGTGCCGGTGATGGGGCCGCCCAAGCCGTCGATCAACTGGATGGGCGCCGGGTGATCGGGCATCCTGACCGCCACCGTCGGGCCTCCCGCCGTGAGCCGGTCCGGCAACACCGGGGCCTTCCGCACCACCAAGGTCAAAGCTCCCGGCCAGAACCGGTCCGCCAGAATCGCGGCTTCCGAGGGGATATTTTCCGCGACCTTTTCAACCTGTTGCCAGCCGCTCACCAGGACCGGCAGGGCCAGGTCTTCGGGGCGGCCTTTAACGGCGAAAATCCGGTCCAAGGCAGCGGGGTTGAAGACGTCCGCGGCCAACCCGAATAGTGTGTCGGTGGGGATGGCCACAACGCCTCCATTCTTCAAAACCCCGACGGCCCGTTCCAAGTCAATTGCTTCCATCTCGCCTTGGGTATCCGCCAGTATCGGCCCACGCCTCGAAAAGCCGTTGTCCGCGGCGGGCCGAGTATATCATAGCGGTCGGTATCCCAATGGGTTAAAAATCCGCCATATTTTCGCCGCGAGCAGGTTGACTTTATGTCGTCTCCAGCCGCTATACTCGCCCATACCCAGCCGATATAATTATTACACGTTATGTATCGACATTATTGGGGTCCGGGCAGCGTTAATCCTCCCCGGAATTAGCCCGTCCGTGATGCCGATACCCGGACGGCCGGGCCGGTGATTCAGGAGGTTGAGCCACGACTGAAAGCAAATCGCCTCAAGGACGGCGGGTCGCCACCAGCGATGACCTGGAAGTGTCGGCCTACCTGGAGATCGCCAAAGGGCTGGAAGGTGTGGGGCCGGAGGATGATGACGGCCGGCAATCGGTGAATGAGGGCATCGTCGTCATTGACTTCGGCTCTCAGTACAGCCACCTGATCGCCCGCCGCGTCCGCCAATTAAAGGTCTACTCCATGATCGCCCAGTCCAAAAGCACTTGGGACTCGGTGAAACACCTGAATCCCAAGGGAGTGATCCTCTCTGGCGGCCCGGCCAGCGTTTACGAAGAAGGCGCCCCCCAGATTCCAAACTGGGTCTTTGAGCAGCATCTGCCGGTCCTGGGCATCTGTTATGGGATGCAGGCCCTCGTCCATCAGCTGGGCGGCCGGGTATCTCCCGGAGCCAAACAGGAATTCGGTTATGCCGTATTGCACCAAGACGGGTCTGATTCGGGGTCCGGGTCTAGTTCGGTCCTTTTCAGCGAGCTTCCCACGGAGTTCCAGGTCTGGATGAGTCACGGAGACCGCGTTGAGACTCTGCCCCCCGGATTTACCGGCATGGCCTATACCGAGAACTCACCGGTGGCCGCCATCGGCAACAGCGCGGCCAACATGTACGGCATCCAGTTCCACCCAGAGGTTAACCACACGCCGCTGGGCCAGGACATCCTGGACAATTTCCTGTTCAAGGCCTGCGGTTGCAAGGCCGATTGGACGCCCGGCAACGTGGTCCACGACTCCATAAAGAACATCCGGAAACAGGTCGGTGACGGCAAGGTCATCTGCGCCCTCTCCGGCGGCGTGGACTCGGCCGTGACCGCCGGCCTGCTGCACCAGGCCATCGGCGACCAACTTACCTGCATCTTCGTGAACAACGGCTTGCTACGGCTGGAGGAGGCCGAGCGGGTACAGGCCACGTTCAAACGAGGGCTGGGACTGAATCTGACCTACGTGGACGCCACCGACAGGTTTTTGGACAAACTTAAGGGCGTGACCGACCCGGAGATCAAGCGCAAGGTGATCGGCGAGGAGTTTATCCGGGTGTTCGAAGACGCGGCCGCGGGCTTGGGACATACCGATTTCCTGGCCCAGGGCACCCTGTATCCAGACGTGATCGAAAGCGAGTCCCCCGAGAACCGCACATCCGCCCGCATCAAGACCCACCACAACGTGGGAGGTCTGCCGGAGAACATGAAACTGGAGTTGGTGGAGCCCCTCCGCTACCTGTTCAAAGACGAGGTCCGCGAGGTTGGCTTGGCCTTGGGCCTGCCCAACGAGATGGTCTTCCGCCAGCCGTTCCCCGGTCCCGGCCTCGCCATCCGGGTCATCGGCGAAGTTACCAGGGAAAAGCTGGAGATCGTCCGGAAGTGCGACTGGATCGTCATCGATGAGATCAAAGCCGCCAACCTGTACGACCAGCTATGGCAGAGCTTCGCTGTCCTCACCGACAGCCGCACGGTCGGCGTGCAGGGCGACTACCGGACCTACGGTTACGTCTGCGCCATCCGCGCCGTTTCCAGCGAGGACGCCATGACGGCCGACTGGGTGCGGCTGCCCTACGAGGTACTGGCCCGGATGTCCAACCGCATCGTGAACGAGGTCCCGGGCGTGAACCGGGTGGTCTACGACATCACCAGCAAACCCCCTGGCACCATCGAATGGGAATAGCAGCTTTCTCACTCGGCGGAGCGAGGTTGAATTCGAGTTTTCACCCCCATCTTAACCATCATTCATCGCTTGGAATACCAGTCGTGACGCCGGGAGATTCAGTATCCATGAAAGCCGAGATCTACCCGTGAAGGTATTGATCGTTGGGTCCGGCGGGCGGGAACACGCCTTGGCTTGGCGCATCAAACAGAGTCCCAACCTGACTCGCCTGTGGGTAGCAGGGGGAAACGCCGGCACCGCCGAGTTGGCGGAGAATCTGGACATCCCCTCCAGCGACGTTGACGGCCTTGTGGCTGCGGCCCGCGAGACTGCCGCCGACCTGGTGATCGTTGGGCCCGAGGTCCCGTTGGCGCTGGGGCTGGCCGACCGGCTGACCGAGCTCGGCATCCCCGTATTCGGTCCCAGCCAGGCGGCAGCCCAGATAGAGGCCAGCAAAGGGTTTGCGTTGGAACTGATGCGGGAGGCTGGGGTTCCCTGCCCAGAGTTCCATATATTCACGGACCAATCCAGCGCATTGGATTACCTGAAGTCCCACCACGGCCCCGTGGTGGTGAAGGCCAACGGTCTAGCAGCAGGCAAGGGCGTCCTGCTGTGCCAGGACTCGAAGCAAGGGGCGGCGGCGGTCAAAGAATGCATGTCTGACCGGGCCTTCGGCGAGGCCGGAGACACGGTGGTATTGGAAGAGTTCCTGAGTGGACCGGAGGTTAGCGTATTCGCCTTCTGCGACGGGGAGCGTCTATCTCCGCTGGTCGCCGCCTGCGATTACAAGCGGCTTGAGGACGGCAACCGCGGCCCCAACACCGGGGGCATGGGGAGTTTCGCCCAGCCAGATTTCTGGTCTGACGAATTGGCCGCCGAGATCGAGCAGAGGATCATGAGACCGGTGCTGCGGGCCATGGCCGAACGCGGCTCTCCCTATAAGGGGGTTTTGTACGCGGGTCTGATGCTGACCGGCGCCGGACCCAAGGTGTTGGAGTTCAACTGCCGCTTGGGAGACCCCGAGACCCAGGTGGTGATGCCGCTTCTGGCCTCTGACCCGCTGGAACTGATGCTGGCCTGCGCTCAGGGGACTTTGGACGAAGTCTCCGTGCGCTGGGAATCTAAGAATTACGTAGGCATCGTCATGGTTTCGGGCGGCTACCCCGGCAAGTATGAGACCGGTTTTGAGATAGCAGGCCTTGACGAAGAAGGGCCAGACGACACCATGGTCTTTCACGCCGGGACCGCGTTGGGCGCGGGCGGGCAGTCCGGTGTGCCCCTCACCGCCGGAGGCCGCGTACTGACCGTGGTGGGCGGCGGCGACACCCTCGAAATAGCCAGAGAACGTGCCTATTCCCGGCTGGAGCAAATCACCTTTATAGGGGCCCGGTGGCGGCGGGATATCAGCTCGGCAGCCAACCAGACGGCCGCCCAGGCAACGGGCTGATCCGATGCGGAAGATTCAAGAACTTCTTGTACTGGCGGAAGACGACCAGCGGCAGCAGGAGTACCGCCGCAAGAAGTGGCTGCGGTCCGCCGAGTTCCAGCAGTGGCTGCAAGAGGACGCGTTGCCAACACTGAACATGGAACAGGCGCTGGAATTGTTCCGGGCATCCGGGGGCCGCGATATCGCGGCATTCAAGACGAATACCATCGAAGACATCCGGGACGGTCTCGACTTTCTGCTCTATGATAATATCAAGTTGGAAGGCCGTTTCGACGAGTGCGCCGCGCCTGACGGAGCGTACCGTATGGCCGGCGCCGGAAAGGAATTTCCCTCGTATATCCTGTGCCTGAGCAACCCAAGCCTTTTCGCTGTGTGGAACAAAAACGCGGAGGGGTTGCTGAAGCAGGCGGGCCTGTTTCCGGCCGGCATCAAGCGCGGCCCCGTGGGCATCCAGTACCTAGATCTGTTGGAGGGCTTGAACCAGGTGCGGGCCCGGTCGGGGCGTCACGATTTCCGTGAGATCGACGAACTAGCGTATCAGGCAGCCCGAACGAGATCCTCTACTAAAACACCCGGGGGTTAGGCCGATGACCTGGCGTGAAACATTGGAAGGCTTGAAACAGGACCTGACCGAGGTCCGCGCCCAGCGGCAGCGCCGGGCTGAAGAGGATGAGGCCGGACTGCGAAAAGAGCGGGAGGACCTTTCCCGCATGGTCCGGGACCTGGGCGTGGACGGACTGTTGGCCGAGATGAACGCCACGCTGCTGGATGGCAAGGGCGAGATCGAGACCATCGTCGGCTGGGAGTCCAGCGACGATGACCCTGAGATGGACACGGGAATCAGCATGAACGGCGGCGAACCCGACGATGAAGATGACGACACCGATGTCGTCACCACCATCCTGTCCTGGGATGAGGGCGGAGAGATGGAGATCGCCGTTGATCTAGGATTGTCCGACAACGGGATATACCTGCAGATCAATGAGATCGAGATCAGGCCCGAGCGGGAAGCCTTGGAGCAGGGCTTGATCGAAGCATTTCGGGACGAGTTAGAACTGTAGTACATTGGATATTCAGAACACGCATCGGATGGCGAATAACCGGGCGATGGGACCCGTCAGGCAAGCGTCCGGCGCGGTCGGTTTGAGCGTGGATTGGAGGTTGTTTTGCCGCTTGTAGGTGTTATTATGGGAAGCGCCTCGGATGAGCCGGTGGTGCAGGATACGATCAAAACCCTGGAACAGATGGGCATCGACTACGAGACCCGTGTTATGTCGGCCCACCGCACCCCGGAGCGGGTGCACGAATACGCCCAAACGGCCAGAGACCGGGGCATCGAAGTAATCATCGCGGCCGCCGGGGGCTCCGCGGCCCTGGCGGGCGCCATCGCCTCCATGACCACTCTGCCGGTCATCGGCATTCCACTGGCATCCAGCGAGCTCAAGGGAATCGATGCCCTGATGTCCACCGCCCAGATGCCGCCGGGCATCCCAGTGGCCTGCATGGCGGTGGGAAGCTGGGGAGCCAGGAACGCTGCATACTACGCCGCTCAGATCCTGGGCTTAAAGTACGACAAGATAAGGCAGGCCTATGAAGACTACCGGCGCGAACTCCGCGAGCGGTAGACCGCATCCCGCTGTCCTCACCGACTTCGACGACACGGCTGCGGCCCAGAACGTGGCGGAGATGCTGCTAGAGCAGTTCGGCGACCCTGACTGGAAGAACGTGCGCCAGCGATTCCGGGAGGGCCAGATAGGCCTGAAGGAATACCAGGAGATCACCTTCCGAAACATCCGGGCCGACCGCGCCACCATGCAGTCCTACGTGAAGGGGCATGCCAACCTGCGGCCCTTCTTTGGCGAGTTGTGGGGCTTCTGCCAGGCCAACGATATTCCCATGGCCGTGGTCAGCCAGGGCCTGGATTTTTATATCGAAGCCCTGTTGGAGCGGGACGGCTTCAAAAAGGTGCCGGTCTACGCCGTGAATACCGAGTTTCGACGCGGCGAGATCTCCTATCACTATAACCACGCCTATCCGGGCAAGGAGAGCCAGGGAAATTCCAAGGGCTTCGTCGTGAAATCCTTCCAGGAACGCGGTTGCCACGTATTTTTCGCTGGCGATGGCCAATCGGACCTGGAAGCGGCCCGCTTGGCGGACGTGACCTTCGCCCACCGGACCTTGGCCAAATTCTGCGACGATGAGAGTATTCCTTACCAGCCCTTTGAGGATTTCAGGGGGATGCTGTTGGCCGTAAGGGAATATTCCCGCAACGGCCAAGGACCGAATGTTGGGCGTCGGGCGCCCGGGTGAGGAGGCGGAACTGTGATTGACCGATATTCCAGGCCCGCCATGAAGCAGGTCTGGTCCGACGAGAATAAGTACCTCAAATGGCTGGCGGTGGAATTGGCCGCCTGCGAGGCCTGGACCGCCGAGGGCGTTATACCCGAAGAGGACATGGCCAAGCTGCGCGGCGCCGAATACAACCACGGCCGCATGATGGAACTATTCGAGACCACCCGCCACGACGTTACCGCGTTCACCACCTCCATCACCGAATCCCTGGGACCGGAGGGCCGCTGGATCCACCTGGGCCTGACGTCCAATGACGTGTTGGACACCGGCTTGAATCTGCAGATCGTTGAGGCCGGAGCCCTGCTGCAAACTGAACTTGACCGGGCCATCGCCGCCCTGGCCGAGAAAGCCTTGGAACACAAAGACACCCTGGCCATGGGCCGCACCCACGGTGTGCACGCCGAACCCATGACCATGGGCCTGAGGTTTGCCCTCTGGTGGGATGAGATGCAGCGTCAGAAGGAACGTTTGACCGGCGCCATCGAGGGCCTGCGCGTGGGCATGGTCTCCGGCGCCGTGGGCACCCATGCAACGGTGCCGCCATCAGTGGAGGAACGGGTCTGCCGCGACCTGGGCCTTAAGGTCGCCAAGATATCCAACCAGATCATTCAACGAGACCGCCACGCCCATTTCATGACCACCCTGGCCCTGATCGCAGCCTCCCTGGAGAAGTTCGCCACGGAGATCCGGGCACTGCAACGCACGGAGATACATGAACTGGAGGAGCCCTTCGGCGAGGGCCAGACCGGGTCGTCTTCCATGCCCCACAAGCGCAACCCGGAACTGTCCGAGCGCATCTGCGGTCTGGCCCGGTTGATCAGGGGCAACTCCGTCACCGCGTTGGAGAACGTGGCCCTTTGGGGCGAACGGGACATCAGCCATTCCTCGGCCGAGCGAATAATCCTGCCCGACTCATGTCTGGCGCTGGACTATATCCTCAGCACCTTCAGCCGCATCATCGAGGGCCTGCGGGTTTTCCCAGAGCGGATGATGGAGAACATTGAAAGCAGCCGGGGTCTGATCTTCAGCCAGCGGGTCTTGCTGGCCTTGGTGGACAAGGGTATGGCCCGGGAAGAAGCCTACCGGATCGTGCAGGCCAACGCCGGCCAAAGTTGGAAAGAAAACAAGGACTTCCGCGAGCTATTGCGGGCCGACCCTCAGACCGGAGAACACCTCTCATCGTCGGAATTTGACGAGCTCTTTGACTATGGGTACTACACTCGTTACGTCGATGAGACCTTTGCCCGGTTGGGTCTGATCAAACCGGCTGCGAAGAAGCAGAAGGCCGGGACGGCCGGCGACTGAGTATTTTATTAAGATGAGTAGACAGCCCATGTGGGGCGCGTGAGGCCCGAAGCGTGAGGAGTGAAGATGAAAGCTGACATGTTGCTTGAGACCCAGATGCCCGACATTCTCCACCGTGGCAAGGTGCGGGATACCTACGGCCTGGGCGGCGGACACCTGCTGATGGTCGCCACCGACCGCATCTCGGCCTTCGACGTTGTATTGCCGACTGGCATAACCGATAAGGGACTGGTGCTGAACCGGATCTCGGCCTTCTGGTTCGAGCGCACCAAAGACATCGTGCCCAACCACTTCATCTGTCTAGCCGACGCTCCGGAAGCCGCCCAGTATCTGGAGGGCAGCAGCGTTGCCGGCGCGGTCTCGGAACAGGTGGCACGGCAGGCCATGGTGGTCAAGCGGGCGGAGCGCCTGGACATCGAGTGCATCGTCAGGGGCTACATCACTGGATCAGCGTGGTCCGAATACCGGCGTCAAGGGACCGTATCAGGCATGGATGTTGGCCAGGGTCTGGTCGAGGGCCAGGCGTTTCCAGAGCCGCTGTTCACCCCTACCACCAAGGCGGAAGAGGGCCACGACGAGAATATGTCCAAACAAGAAGTCCTGGATCTGGTCGGGGCCGACATGGCGCGCCAACTTGAAGAGACCAGCAAAGCGGTCTTTAAATGGGCCCATGACTACGCCCGGGAAAGGGACATCATTTTGGCCGACACCAAGATGGAGTTTGGCATCATCGACGGCGAACTCACCCTGATCGACGAACTGCTAACCCCGGATTCCAGCCGGTTCTGGGACGCCGCCGGATACTCGCCCGGCAAGTCCCAGCCCAACTACGACAAACAATTCGTGCGAGACTGGTTGGACACCCAGGGGTGGGACCACGAGCCTCCGGCCCCGGAGTTGCCCAACGACGTGGTGGCAAAGACGTCCGAGCGGTACCGGGAAGCGTATTACAAACTGACCGGGACTCGGCTCTAGGACCTAACCTCGACTGACCCCGGCCAATATCGGAGGACTTCACATTGCCTATATCAAGACGCCGCCGCGGGAGAGTCGCCAGGTCGGCCCGGACCGGCAACCTGACTACAACCAACCGGCGCAAGAAGACCAATAAGCTCTATCTGTTGGCGTCCATAGTGATCGCCGTGCTGGTGATCGCCAGCTTCGCTTTCGCCAGTTTCTCCGGCGGCGGCGGCGGCAGCGCCCAAAGAGGAAGCGCCCAAGAATATATCGACGGAGTAGGCATCCAGTTCCCGATTCTTAGCTCCCGCCATATCGGCGTAGGGACCTTGGCCACCTACAATAGCACGCCGCCGACTTCCGGCGAGCACTGGCCCACGCCAGAGCGGTGCGGCTTCTTTGAAGAGGGATTGCCCGATGAGCGCATCGTGCACAATCTGGAGCACGGAAATATCGTGGTGAGCTACAACCTGCTGCTCGAGTCTGATGTGTCGGCCCTGCGCGGCGCGTTGAATAACATCGGCCTGAACAACGTCTGGGGCGTCGCCCGCGCTTACGACGGGATTCCCCCAGGACAGATCGGCCTCACCGCCTGGGGTGTTTTGGACACCTTCTTAGGGGTCGACGAGGAGCGGATCGCCCTGTTCTTTGAGGCCTACTCAGGAAGCCTGGGACCCGAACGCGTCCCCTGCTAAAACTTCTCATGGAGTCCCACTAACCGATGTATCTGGCCCGGATCTACGTCACTCTCAAATCCACGGTGAACGACCCACAGGGACTCACCGTGCTGTCCAGCCTGCACCGGCTGGGCTTCGAAAACGCCGGAGATGTGAGAGTCGGCAAGTACCTGCTGGTCAATGTCGACGAGACCGACCGCGCCAAGGCCGAGCGCTCAGTGACCGAGATGTGCCAGAAGCTGCTGGCAAACCCGGTCATCGAGGAATTCCGGTTCGACCTGGAAGAGGTGCCAGCGCCCACAGCCACTGCTTGAGACACAATTAGCTCTAACCTTTGTTGCGGTCGAAATTGATTGGGAGGGAATCATTATGACCACTGGAAGCAATAATACCTACGTCTACGCCGGCGCCGAGGCCAGCGGCATCTATCGGCTTTCCCCCGGCTCCAGCCAGTGGGAGGAGCTCACCAACGGACTACCGGTTGACCCCATGGTATGCGGACTCATCATCCACCCTGACGACCCTGAGGTGATCTACACCGGGACGCAAGACGGCCCCTACCGTAGCGTCAACCGTGGCGATAGCTGGGAGAGACTGGACTACCCAAAGACGGGCGCTCCGCCATGGACCTTCATGTTCCGGCCCGGAGATTCCAGCGTCATGTACCTGGGCGCCGCGCCCGGCGAGATCTACCGCAGCACCAACGGCGGCGATTCCTGGAAGATGATAACCAAGTCCATGGGTTCCGCGGAGGTCAGCATGGCCTTTCCAACCAGGGTGATCGCCCTGTGCGCCGACCCTAACTTCCCCGACGAGATCTACGCCGCCCTGGAAGTGGCCGGAGTGATTCGGAGCTCCGACGGCGGCGACACTTGGGAGGAGATCTCCGGGAGCCTGGCCCCCAGTGAAGACACCTTGGACCTGCACGGCGCCCAATGCTCCGCCGCCATGCCTCACACGGTGTTCATCACCACCCGCCAGGGGCCGTTCATCGGCCCGGACCGCGGCAGCGAATGGATCCCGGTAGGATTCGGTAATTTCTCGGAGATCACCTATACCCGTGACCTGAAAGCGGCGCCCCACGACCCCAACATGCTCTATGTGTCCATCGGGGCCGCCGCCCGGAGCACGCAGGGCGCTCTCTACCGGAGCCGGGACCTTTTCAAGACATTCGAGCAGGTGGACCGGGGCATCGCCCCCAACTCAACCATGATGACCGTGGCCGTGGACCCCAAGGCTCCGGACCACGTCTTCTGCAACTCGCGTGACGGCCAGGTGTTCGGGTCGCTGGACGACGGCGCCACCTGGACCACCTACGACCTGCCGGAAAAGGCCAAAGAGGTCCGGGCTCTAGCGGCCGGCTAGGCGGGCGGCACAACCGCTTTAGGAATTAAAAGTCCCCGGCGAAATTTCCATCTCGCCGGGGGCTTTTGTTGTTGCTAGATGCCGCCATTTGGCAGATTTCGCCTATACGAGCCGCAAGAATTTCTCGGCGTTTCCTGACATGTGCTTCTCCAGCGCGTCCCCACCCATCTCCTTCCAGAACGGCCAGTCTATGACCATCTCGGCCGTGTCCGGGAAGTGCGCCTCGTTATGGGGATAATCGGACTGGTGCATCAAAGCATTGGTGCCGAGAATATCGATACACGCCTTGGTCATCGCCGGACCCTCGAATGGCTCGGCGCCGCACCGGAACCGGCCCATCTGTGCGTACTCAATGGGCTTGTATTTCAGCGTCGGCGTCGTGCCTGCTACGTAGTTGCACATCTCTTCCAGGCGGATCAGCCAATGGGGAAGCCAGCCGTGTCCCACTTCCGCCGCGCCGGCGTTGAGGTTGGGAAAGCGGTCAAAGATCCGGCCCACGATCAGGTAGGACAATAGCCTGGCGGCGCCCCAAGGGTGGGCTGCCGTCCGCGCCACGGCCACGTTCCCCCACATGTCCCGGTAGCCGGGGAAATAGGGCGGCTCGAAGGTAAAGCTGTGATGAAGAATCGGCAGATGAGCGTCGTTCATCACTTCCCATATCGGGTCCAGTGCCGGATGGTCCACGGGCATGCCCTCAGGAAGGATCACCATCACGGCCGACACCCATGATTCATTGACCAACGACTTGATCTCGGTCACGGCCCATTCTATGTCAGCGGCAGGGGCTAGGATCAGTCCCTTCAACCGGTTGGGCTCGTGGCTGCAATACTCCCGCATGTAGCGGTGGTAGGAGGCATAGAGTCCCCGGGCTAGGGTCTGGTCTTCCAGGTGCGATAATCCATTGGCCCAGGTGCCGGGTATGATCACATCGACGTCCCGGCCCTCCATGTCCATGTCCGAGATTCTGCCGGCGGCGTTTTCGTCGCTAACACCGTGCTGGGGGTCAACGCGGTGGTGCCCCGAGGACTTGGAGACTCGGCCCTCCAGGGCGCCTCTTCCGCCAACTTTAGCTTCAAGGTCGTCGTCTTTCGGCGCTTCGCCGGGAAACCGGTCAAAGGGGATGGAGGCGATGCTAAGGGCGTTGTATCCGCCGACGGTCCGTATGTAGGGCTTCAGCTCATCCAACCGGCTTCTAAAACTGGGGTCCACGTATTTGACCAATGTGTCGTAGCTGGGATTCACGTGAGTGTCGATGTCGATAACCCGGTATCCGTTCTTCATTTTTCTCTCCTCAGATGCGATGGTGAATCGGCCCGTGGGTCTGGGTCAAGCGCCGGTTGCCGTGTCACGGTTTTAGGTACTTCGATAGCCATTCCAGGCAGCGGCCCCAGGCCATATAGGCCGCCTCGGGCCGATAGCTTGGGCGGGTGTCGGAAAAAAAGGCGTGGCCGGCGTCCTTGTAGGTCACGAGCTCGAAGGTCTTGGAAAGCGCCTCCAGCTTGGTCCGCAGCACGGCCACGTCTTCGCTCGAAGGGTTGGCGTCCTCCGCCCCGAACATCCCTAGCATCGGGCAGTCAAGGCCTTGCAGCATATCACCGGCGGACGTGGGGTTGACTTCCGTGGACTGGAAGATGCTGTTGGAATAGAAATTGACGAAAGCGCTAAGTCCGGTGGTGTTGCAGGCAAAGACTAGCGCCAACCGGCCACCGGAACAGAAACCAACAAGTCCGATTCGCCCGTTAACGAAGCTGCTGTTTTGGAGGTAAGCCAGCGAACCGGCGAGGTCGCCGATGGTTTGGGCGTTGGGCCGGCCGGACAGTGCGGCGCTTGCTTTCGCCAAGTCTTCTTCTTCCACCACCGTAACGAAATCGTCCCGGCAGTAAAGAGCCGGCACGATGCAGGCGTAACCAAGGGAGGCAAACCGGCGGGCCACCTCTTTCATGTGCTCTTCGTAGCCGTGAACACCGTGGGTCAGGACCAATGCCGGATAAGTTCCGGGCTCCGATGGCCGGGCCACATAAGCCGGCACCGAGTAGGACTCATAGCCCGGGTGACGAATCTCGTAGGCTTTAACTTGCGATGGGTGGAAAACAGCGCCGGGAGGTAAAATCTGTGAGACCAAATCGCCCCCTTTTCAGTACGGGGATTCTCTTATAATTACCCGGCCTTGTCCAGCGTGATTCCCTTACGCCGTCTCTATCTTGGCGGCGTTATGCAGACCCAGTTCCTCGATCGCCATCTCCCGCATGCGGAACTTCTGTACCTTGCCGGTTACCGTCATCGGAAATTCGGTGGTCATCTTGACGTAGCGGGGGATCTTGTAGCGGGCGATCTTGCCCTTGCAGAACTCCCGGATCTCCTCTTCGTCGGCGGTTTCACCAGGCTTTAGCATCACCCATGCCATGACCTCTTCCACGAACCGTTCGTCGGGCACGCCGATGACTTGGACGTCGGCAATCTTCGGGTGGGTGTAGAGAAACTCCTCGATCTCCCGCGGAGAGACGTTCTCTCCGCCGCGGATGATCATGTCCTTCAGCCGCCCGGTGATTCGGTAGTATCCCTCGTTGTCCACAGTGGCCAGGTCGCCGGTGTGGAGCCATCCGTCTTCGTCGATGGCTGCTGCGCTGGCCTCGGGCAGGTTGTAGTAGCCCTTCATCACCATGAAGCTGCGGGTCAACAACTCCCCCTGCTCTCCCACGGGAGTGTCCTCGCCCGTCTCCGGGTGGACCAACTTTACCTCCACGTTGGGCAAGGCGGTGCCGACGGTGCTGACCCGGCGTTCCAGCGTGTCCTCGGTGCGGGTCAGCGTGATTGCCGGCGAGGCCTCGGTCAGACCGTAGGCGATGATTATCTCCGATGCGCCCATCTGGTCCACCACCTGGCGCATGACCTCGATGGGACAGGGCGAGCCGGCCATTATCCCGGTGCGAAGGGAACTTAGATCAAATTCGGAGAACCGGTCCTGCCCCAACTGGGCGATGAACATGGTGGGCACGCCGTGGAGGGCGGTGCACTTCTCTTGTTGGACGGCTTCCAGGGTCTTCAAGGGCTCGAAGTATTCCGAGGGTATCACCATGGTGGCGCCGTGGCTCACGCAGGCCAGGTTGCCCAGGACGCAGCCAAAGCAGTGGTAGAAGGGCAAGGGGATGCAGAGCCGGTCTTCCTCAGTGAACTTCATCCCTTCCGCCGAGTAGTAGCCGTTGGCCACCAGGTTGTAGTGGGTGAGCATCACGCCCTTGGGATTGCCGGTGGTGCCCGATGTGTACTGGATATTTATGGTGTCGTCGGGGTCGCAAGACGCCTGTCTCTTGGCCAGGTCGTCCTCGCTGGTCTCGGCCGACTTTTGGTGCACGTCTTCCCATGACCACATGCCGTCCGGAGCTTTGGTCGCGGGTTCAGATGGCGGTGGGATAAAGACCACATTGCGGAGGTAGGGAAGATTGGCGCAACGGAGTTCGCCCGGCGCTGAGTCCTTAAGTTCGGGAATCACCTCATTGGCCATGGCAACGTAATCGGAGGTCCGGAACTGGCCGATAAGTATCAGGGCGTTGGCCTCGGACTGCTTCAGCACATATTCGAGCTCGTGGGTGCGGAAGGCAGGGTTCACTGTGACCAGTACGGCGCCGATCTTGGCGGTGGCGAATTGAGCAACTACCCATTCGGAGTAATTGGTAACCCAGATTCCCACGTGGTGGCCTTTCTCGATGCCCAGCGCCATCAGACCCCGGGCGACCAGGTCGCACTCGTCTTTGAGTTGCCTGTAGGTGAACCGGGTCCCAGCCTCAACGTGGACCAGCGCATCACGGTCCGCGAAGCGTTCTGTCTGGGAGTCCAACAAGTCGCCGATGGTGGTACGAAGCTCAAAGTCGCCAGGCATAGGCTTTCCTCACGTGAAATCTTTTTGAAAGGGAAACAACCTCTAAGTTGTTGAAATTC
>JADFPD010000147.1 GCA_022562475.1 Chloroflexota bacterium
GACGGGACCACCACCACATTCCGCCTGCGGCCCAATGCCAAGTTTCACGACGGCAGAACGGTCACGGCCGGGGATATTAAATGGTCCTTGGAGAGGGCGGCCGATCCAGCCACCGAGGCGTTCACCGCCAGCGTCTTTCTCGGTGACATCGTAGGCGTGGAACAGAGACTGAGCGGGGCGGCAACCGAGATCTCCGGTGTCCGGGTGATCGATGAACGCACGTTGACGATCACCATCGACGCCCCCAAAGCCTATTTCCTCTCCAAACTCACCTACCCCGTGAGCTTCGTCTTGGACCGGCAGAATGTGGAATCAGACCGGAACTGGATCTTTGAACCCAACGGCACCGGACCCTTCAAACTGGCCGAGTATATTCCGGGCGAGGTGCTTCGGCTGATAAGGTTCGACGACTATCATCTGGGGCCCGCCATGATAGACGAGGTGGAATTCTTGATCAGCGGCGGCAACAGCATGCTGATGTACGAGAACGACGAGTTACACATAACTGGAATCCCATTGGGTTTGCTGGAAGGAGTTTTGGACCCGTCGAACCCACTGAGCCGCGAGGTGGTGACGGCCCCGCCCCAATTTGACGTAGATTACTTCGGGCTTAACACCACCGAACCTCCCTTCGACGATGTCAAAGTCAGACAGGCCTTCAACTACGCCATCGACCGGCAGTCGTTGGCCAGCACCCTGCTTCAAGACCTGGTGGTGCCTGCAGCGGGCATCTTACCGCCCGGATTTCCAGGCTACAATCCTAACCTGAAAGGCTACAACTACGATCCGGAAAAGGCGCGCAGACTGATCCAGGAATCCAAATACGGTGGCCTGGACGAGCTACCCAGAATCACGCTCACCCTGCCCGGAAGCTTCGGCGCCGCCATCAGCCCTTCCATCGAGGCCATGTTGGCCATGTGGGAGGAGAATTTGGGTGTGAATATCGACCTCCTCCAAACCGAGTGGGCCATATTCTTGCAAGACCTGCACCAAAATAGGTTCCAGATGTTCGGCGGTCTTGGTTGGATCGCCGACTACCCGGACCCGGAAAACTTCTTGGATGTCTTATTCCACAGCGAGAGCAATAATAACCAGTCGGAATACTCCAACCGCCAGTTGGATATCTTGTTGGAGAGGGCTCGCGTGGAGCTGGACGAGACAGCCAGGTTCGAACTTTATCACCAAGCCGAAGAGATCATCGTCGATGACGCTCCGTGGATTCCGTTGTGGCACTCCAATGGCGGCTCTGTCCTGATCAAACCGAACGTGAACGACTACTTCCTGTTCCCAATTGTGATACCCAAGTACCGGTACGTGTATTTCACGGAGTAAGCGGTACCCGAACATACCGGGAGATGGGTAGCCATGAAAGTCTATCTGGTGGACGGCACCTACGAGTTGTTCCGGTCCTATTTCGCCCTTCCGCCGATTCAGGCTCCGGATGGCCGTCCGGTGGGCGCGGTCCGCGGCATCGTGCAGAGTATTCTCTACCTGCTCCGGGAAGACCAAGTCACCCACATCGGCTGCGCCTTCGACCATGTTGTGGAGTCGTTCCGGAATGATATGTTCGACGGCTACAAGACCGGTGAGGGCACCCCGGAAGACCTGATGGCCCAATTCGAACTTGCCGAGCGGGCGGTGGAATCATTGGGGGTCCTGGTCTGGCCGATGATCGAATTCGAAGCTGACGACGCCCTGGCAACGGCCGCCACCTACTGCACCGGGCTTCCCGATGTCGATCAGGTGGTTATCTGCTCCCCTGACAAGGACCTAGCCCAGATGGTACAGGGCGATTCCGTGGTCTGCTACGACCGGCGGCGGGAGACCGTGATGAACGAAACCGGCGTGGTCGAGAAATTCGGCGTCTCCCCCGGTTCCATCCCAGACCTGTTGGCCCTGACCGGCGATGCCGCCGATGGCATCCCCGGAATCCCTAAATGGGGAGCGAAGACGTCAGCCCTATTGCTGGCCCAATACGGCCACATCGAAGATATCCCCCGCGAAGCTTCTGATTGGGAAGTAAAGGTCAGGGGGGCCGCTGCCGCGGCCGACAGCCTAAATGCGCATGCCAGTGAGGCCCGCTTGTACAAGGACCTGACCACCTTGCGCACCAACGTGCCCATCGATGCGTCTCTGGCGTCGCTGGAATGGAAAGGCGTTGACCGCGAAAAATATCAGGCGCTGTGCGGCGATCTCGGGTTCGGCAGACTGGCCGGTCTACCACACAAATGGTCAGACGGCTCTTAACCGCGAAAGGGCATCGCTCCCCTGACCGCCGACGTCAAGCCCTGATACCGGTCTACGAATCCGGAGATGAACCACTCCGCCGCGATGTCCAGACCTGGCTAACCGCCCGGACCGATTCCTTGACGGGCCAACAGGTCTTGTAAGTCCAAGGCCGTCTGCCGGCGTAGCGTCTCCGCGAATGCCCGGTCTGCCGAATACCGGCCGAAGGCGCTGGTGTCCAGGGAGCGCCAGGTCTCACGAAGGGACAAGACCGCCGCCTGTTCCCGTTCGGCTGCCTGCAGCAGAAGCTCTCCCATCCCGCGGACGAGTGGGCCGGATGGCAATGCCTGGATATCTCTCACCGTCCGGCCAAAATCCGCGGCCAGCACACCCAGTGCATCCAATGCCTGGCCCTGGTCGCAGCCTCCGTTGGTGCGCCGCCACTCGTCGTAGCCATCGTGGAAGTCGTCCCATTCCAGGCCCAGGGCCCCGATTTGCAAAAGAAGGATACTCACATCGATTCGGCCGGAATCGCTCAGAGATGCGCGGGCATCGTCTAATTCGTTTCGGACGGCCCTCCTTAGTTGGTTCACCGAGGCAACGTGGGTGTCGAAGACGTCGAACACGGTCGCTTGGCTTAGCGTCAGTCCCGAAAGACCGGCGCCGCCGTTTCCGTTGGTTGAGCCATCGCCGTTTACTGTCCCGGATATCACCAAGTCTTTCGGCAACACCGGTACCGCCTCCTTCAATGAACCATCGGAACTCAGGAGTCTGCGGAGCAATAGTTGCTCCCCATCTGCAGCGTCGGCCAAGCGGCCGGCAATCTCCCGGGTCAAAGCGGTATCGGGCAGCTTCCGTACCTGTTCCACGATCGACCCGAATTTAGTCAATAATTCTCCCAGGCTGCTCTCGGCATCCTCGTCTTCCGGATCGATCACCTCCGTCCGGAACGCATCATAGGCGCGATGAAATTGGTCCCAGTCCAAGTACAAGGTTGCCAGTCGAGACGAAAACACATCGATAAGCTCCAGGCTGTCGTCGTCCACACTGTTCCGTCTGACCAGTAGGGCCCGGGATACCTTGCCGCGCTCCAAGTCGGCCGCAGACCGGGCCAAAGCTAGTTGCTGGAACAAGCTGGCGCCGCCGGTCAGTCCACTTTCAGCCGTCCAATTATCGCTGAGGGTCTCGAATGCAGCCGCTTCCGATTCGACCGCCGCAGTCAGGCGGGCAGCCAGGGTTTCAAGGTTCGGGAGACGGGCGATGCCACGGGCGGTCTGGGTTAACCCCAAGGCGCGGCCCTTAAAGGTTTCCAAAGCCGACTCCACGGAGGCCGGCACGCAGGCGACCACACCCTCGCGCCATCGGTCCATCTCCTGATGAAACCTGTCCCAATCAACGGACGTGGCCCGGTGTCCTTCACCAAAAGCCACCAGATCTTGGCGCGCAGACTCAGGGACCCGAGTGGGAGTTAATGCCTGGGCCTGCGACTGCGCCAGGGCCGAGACAGTGGCCCGGATGTCGGGCGTGTTTAATCCAGGGGCAGATGGACCTGGGGCGAGATCGTCGCCGCATGCCACAAGAGCTACAAGAAATACCGCCATAGCCACTGGAGCGGTCAGGCGCAATCTAAATCTCATGTCGTCCTACTCTGGTCGTCATCATTTTTCTAATTCGCGGGCACTATCACGCCAAGCAGTTCAGACACGATCACATCCCGGAATTCTCCCGATTCCAGACGGGCGGTCGCGTCCGCCAGGGTGTCTAAAGTATCAGCCAATACGATCAGGATGTGACGGTCATCCTGGGCTTGCAAAGAGATGAGGGCGGTGCCCTTGGGGTCTAGGTCCGGCGAAAATGGGGTGCTGATCGTTTCTCCCACTTGGATTCCCGCTTGCCCTAGGTATCTCTCCGCCTGTGCCGCATCGTCAAAGAGGCCCAAGAATATCAAATCTTCTCCGGGTTGTTCGCGGTTTTTCACCTGGGCATCGATCTGAAACGATGACAGGGTCCGGCGCAGGCCGGCGCCCAACTCCAACAATGATCCTCTTCCAAGAACGATATCCGCGGACCCATCGAAGAAATAGGGGAAATCGGCCAGTTCAAAACCCCGGCCGCTGGAAGCCAGGAACTCGGCGATATTGGCGATCAAACGGTTATTGTCCAAGATCGAGTTCTGGGGCGGCACCATGAAGGTCAGGTCGCCTACGGCCAAAACATTTCCTTGGCTCGACTTGGCCAACGGATAGAAGGGTTCCACCCCTTCGACCAAGTTAGAGAAGGTATTTGCGTCGGTGTAGGCCAGAGCTGGGCCTCCCGACCGGATGGCCCCAGCGGTGTAAAAGGCCACCTGGGTCAGACCTTCGGTCACGGGATCGGAAAAGAAGTCCTGGACAAAGATATTGCGGTGATTCAAGTCATAGTCAACTTGGTTGTAGAGAAATCCCGGCTGGAAAGAAATGCCAAATTCCTCTGACAGGGTATTTATCTGTTGGGTCCGGGACGGGTCGCTGATCAAGAGCAGGCGGCCGCCCTTACCCACGAACCGCCGGACCAACCCTCTCTCTTCCTCGCTGTAGGGCTCTCTGGGGGAGATCACCACCAGACTGCCCGCCTGGCGTAGTTTGGTTTCCAGCAGTTCCAACCGGTCCGATGACGTCGTCCGTCTAAATCCGCCGAAGCCGGTGGGCGCCCCCATGAGGTCCACGGTGATTCCCCGGTCGGCCAGACTCGACAGCAAGGAAACCAGTTCGGCCGTATTGAAATCGTTGTCATGGAGGCCGTCGATCACCGTCAACCCGGTCCGTACCTCCGGATCCTCGGTGAATATGGTGTGGGCCGAGATTGCCGTGGTGATCTCTTCAAACCGAAAGTCCAGAGTTTCGGGGACGTCGTACGTGCCGCGGTAGAAAGTGAACAATGCCGCCAGGAAATACACGGCAGCGAACAGCAAAGGGATGGTCAGCACCCGCCGGAGGCCGCTGCCGAAGAAGAACCGTCCGATGGCGGCCAATGGGTTACTCAGGAGAGCCAACATACAGGTAGTAGGCTTTGGGCCCGGCGATGCTCAGAGGAAAGTCCGGCAGCGCTTCCGTGGGGTCAGCACCGATGCCGCCCGGAGGGGGCAGGGTCAGCAGGGCCTCTGAGCCACCGGCAAGAAGGTCCTTTAAAAGGGTTGCACCTTCATCCAATGTTCCGGCGCCTTGGCCGTTCAGCAATGACAATAATTCCGCGGCTCCGAACCCTCCGGACAGACCTGATTCAAACCGCAACGGACCGTTGATCCGGTCCAATTTTTGGTTGAACAACCGCGAGACCTCGGTGTTCACGTCCACCAGGCCGTAGTTGGCTATCCCGGCCAGAGACGCCGCTTTATCGATGGCATCGGTCTGTCCGCCCAGTCCGTCGATCAGTCCGACCTGCATGGCCTCCACGCCGGAATAGAGGTTGCCTTCCAAGATCTCGTTCCTGGTGATCCTCAGTTTGTCGCCCCGTTCGGTGAGCACGATGGTGGCGAATGCCTGCCGCAACTGATCGGTCATGACAACGAAGTGGCGGCGTGAACCGCCTTGCAATTTGAAC
>JADFPD010000062.1 GCA_022562475.1 Chloroflexota bacterium
GAGGTGCACAGGTTCTAGAACGTATTCTTTCTTGGTTTCGCCGCCCAACGGCGGAGATCGAAATCGAAACAACCGGCGGGTCGCTTCGACCCGGCGGCACAATAGATGTCCAGATAACGATAAGGCCGAAAAAGGGAGTCAAGATCAAGACCGGCCAGGTGGAATTGGACTGCACCGAGCAGTGGTGGCAAAAAGAATCGCCGGCCGATAGCGGCCAAGGAAAGCTGGAAATACATTCTGCTCTGTCACAACCGATAGTCCAATCATTCATCGCCGACACCGAGTTGACCGGTTCCGAGCCCGTCGTCCGGTACGCCAGGTTCCAGATACCCAAAGAGGCCCCGCCCACCGTTCACGGTTCCATCGCCCAGGTGTCGTGGGAAGTCACGGGCCGGTTGGAGATGGAGTCCGGCAGCCCGGTCACCAAGTCCCAGGAGATTACGGTGCTGACGCCCCCGGTGGTCAATCCCGGACGCAGCGCGTCAGACCTGTCCGAAGAGGCGGTCTTCACCGGCTGTGTCCTGGCCATGGTGTTGGTTAACGACGTGGTCGGCGCCGGCGGATATCTGGAGGGCGAGCTTCGGGCAAGGATGAACATCACGGACCATGCCAAGGACATTCGCATGGAACTGCACAGTTCCGAGACGGCGGGGGACCGCCAGGCCGAGTCGGTCCGGGAGCGGGTCTCTCTGCAAAGCGATGTTCAACTGACCTTGGACCGTCCCTTTGTCTGGGCCTTCAGCTTACCCGTGCCGAAGCGGCCCCTGCCGACCGTGCAGAACGGGCATACAAAGGTCTCATGGCTTCTCAAAGCCGTGGTGGACACCGACACTAAGCTTGCGGCCTACCACCTGGAGCGGGAAGTCCAGATATACACTTCGACCTAGGCGGTCTGATCATCGGTAGCTTGGCCGCCTGAGGCATGGTCGTCGTCTTCGTCCGGTTTGCCGCTCCACCAGCGTCTTAGCCGCCGGCCGATCTCTTTCTCCGCGCCTTCTTCACTGGGCTGATAGTAGCGCCGTCCCTTCAAAGACGGCGGCAGATATTCTTGCTCTTCGAAGTGGCCCTTGAAGTCGTGGGAATACTTGTAGTCCTTGCCGTACCCCATGTCCTTCATCATCCCGGTGACCGCGTTCCGGAGGTGCAGCGGCACCGGCTCGTTGGCCTGCTCCCGCACGTCCCGCATGGCCTGGTTGAGCGCCGCGTAGGCCGAGTTGCTCTTGGGCGCGGTGGCCAGGTAGACCGTCGCCTCCGCCAGGGGTATGCGTCCTTCGGGCATCCCCAAGAAATGCACCGCCTGCTGGGCCGCCATGGCCACCGGTAGCGCCTGGGGCTCGGCCAGGCCGATGTCCTCCGAGGCCAGGATCACCAGGCGGCGGGCGATGAATAGCGGGTCCTCCCCTGCTTCGATCATCCGGGCCAGCCAGTAGAGCGCGCCGTCGGGCGACGACCCCCGGACCGATTTGATGAAGGCCGAGACGGTGTCGTAGTGGCTTTCCCCCGACTTGTCGTACATCGGGGTGCGCCTTTGGAGGGCGTCGGAGATGGTCTCCAGGTCGATCAGCCGTTTTCCGTCGGCGTCGGGAGTAAACGCGTAGGCCGCCGTCTCCAGGGCGTTCAAGGCGATCCGCGCGTCGCCGTTGGCGATGTTCACCAGATGGTCCAAAGCATCGCCGGCCAGCGTTGCGTTCAAAGGCCCAAGACCCCTCGTCTGGTCGGTGAGGGCCCGTTCCACGATGGATGCCATCTGGCTGGGTTCCAAACTCTGCAATGCGAACACCCGGCAACGGGAAAGCAGGGGGGCGATGACTTCGAAGGACGGGTTCTCGGTAGTCGCTCCGATGAAGGTGATGGTGCCGTCTTCTACGTGGGGCAGGATAACGTCTTGCTGGGCCTTGTTGAACCGGTGTAGCTCGTCCACGAACAGGATGGTGGACTGCTGGTGCATCCCTTTGCGGTCTTTGGCTTCAGCCACGATGCGCCGCAGGTCTGCCACCCCCGAAGTCACGGCGCTGACCGGCTGAAAGTCGGACTGGGTGGATGCAGCCACCAGCCGCGCCAGGGTCGTCTTCCCGGTGCCCGGAGGTCCCCAGAGGATGATGGACGGCATGCGCCCGGCGGCGATGGACTTGAGGAGCACGCGGTCTGGGTCGACTATCTGTTCCTGGCCGACGAACTCGTCGAAGGTGCTGGGGCGCATGCGCTCCGCAAGAGGGGCGTCGCGCTCCGCCTGGACCTTCCTACCGTGCTCGAATAATGACTCGGATGAGCTCATGGCGTTCACCTAACGGCTGCCTAGATCCGAAACGGGGCGGGGCCGACAGTCTCGAGGCCGCTCCGGTCAACGACCCGCGTATTCTATTACAAACGCCTGCTATTGGGGCTGGGCTGCGGTCAGTTATTCACTGCCGGGCCGTTTTTCGGAAGACCCTACAGAGGAATATTTCCGTGCTTCTTGGCGGGCAGGCTGTCGCGCTTGTTCTGCAGCATCTCCAGGGCTTTGATGATCTGGACTCGGGTGTCGGCTGGGTCGATCACGTCGTCCAAGTACCCACGGGAGGCCGCGATGTAGGGCGTGGCGAATTGGTCTTGATATTCCTTGATGAGTTCTTTGCGTTTCTTGTCCGGGTTTTTGGCCTTGGAGATCTCGTCCCGGTAGATTATGTTAACCGCGCCCTCGGCTCCCATGACGGCGATCTCCGCCGACGGCCAGGCCAGGTTGATGTCCGAGCGCAGGTGCTTACTGCTCATCACGATGTAGGCCCCGCCGTAGGCCTTGCGCGTGATAACCGCGATCTTGGGCACGGTGGCCTCGGCATAGGCGAAGATCAACTTGGCGCCGTGGCGGATGATCCCGCCATATTCCTGGTCGACGCCGGGCATGAATCCAGGGACATCCACTAGGGTCACGATTGGGATGTTGAAGCAGTCGCAGAACCGGATGAAGCGGGCTGCCTTGGTCGACGCGTCGATGTCCAAGACTCCGGCCAGATACTCTGGTTGGTTGCCCACCATGCCAATCGACCGTCCGTTCATACGAGCGAACCCCACCACGATGTTGGGGGCGAAGTTCTGGTGGACCTCCATGAACTCTTCATCGTCGACGATCTTGTAGATGACCTCCCGCATGTCGTAAGGCCGGTTGGCGTCGTCTGGCACAATGTAACGCAGGTCGGGTACCCTGCGGGTCGCCGGGTCGTCGGTGTGTTCCAGGGGGCAGTCCTCCAGATTGTTGCTGGGCAGGAAGCTCAGCAGGTGCCGGACCTCGTTGATGCATTCCTCTTCGGTCTCGTAGACGAATTGGGCCACGCCGCTGCGGGTGGCGTGGGTTGCCGCGCCTCCCAGGTCCTCGTGGGTCACTTCTTCGCCGGTTACGGCCTTGATCACATCGGGGCCGGTGATGTACATCTGGCCGGTGCCCTTGACCATGAACACAAAGTCGGTGATGGCCGGGGAGTAGACCGCGCCGCCGGCCGCCGGCCCAACGATCACCGATATCTGGGGGATGACGCCCGAGTACATGGTGTTGCGCAGGAAGATGTCGCCGTAGGCGGCCAGGCTGGCGACGCCCTCTTGGATACGGGCGCCGCCCGAGTCGTTCAAGCCGACCACGGGGCAGCCGGACTTGACCGCCAGGTCCAACATCTTGCAGATCTTCTGGCTGACGGCCTCGGAAAGGGAGCCGCCCATCACGGTGAAGTCTTGGGCAAAGGCGAAGACCTGGCGGCCCTCCACTTGGCCGTAGCCGGTGACCACGGCGTCTCCCAGGACCTTGCGGTCGGCCAGGCCGAAGTCGGTGGCCCGGTGGGTGACGAAGGGGTCCAGTTCCTCGAAAGAGCCTTCGTCCATGAGCAGGGCCAGCCGCTCGCGGGCGGTCAGCTTGCCCCTGCTGTGTTGCTGGTCTATCCGGTCCTGGCCCCCGCCCTTCTGGGACTCTTGGCGCATGGCGTCCAGGGCTTCTATCTTCTTGTCGATCCGCCGTTTTTCCGCAGTCACAGCGCCTCCCGCCGGGTCGAAGATCGGGCCTCGACGGGCCGCAGGATTCGTCGCATCCTAGGCACGCCTAAGCCTGGTTAATCGTAGCAGACCCGCGGAACGGGGAGCAAGGAGTCTGAGCACGGCCCAGAGTGATAAAATTGAGGGGTGTCAGAATGGCCGTTCTGGAGAGGCAGATGAAAGTATTTATTAGTTGGTCTGGAAATCGCAGTGAAAAGATTGCAGAAGCGTTCCGCGATTGGTTACCAAAAGTGATTCAATCGCTGGATCCTTTCATGTCAGCGAAAGACATTGAAAAGGGTACAAGATGGGCTCAAAACATTGCAGCACATCTTGAGGAAACCAAATTTGGATTAATTTGCCTGACATCCGATAATTTAGACGCTCCTTGGATAATGTTCGAAGCAGGCGCGCTTTCGAAAATCGTAGAAGGGACTTATGTAGTACCTTACCTATTTCAGGTTAGCCTATCCCAGTTGCAGGGTCCTCTGACACAATTTCAGGCTACTACTGCGGAAAAAGGCGATACAAGAGAAATGATGGCTATCATGAATAAAGCCCTGGGGGAAAACGCACTCCCAGGTGATAGATTAGAGGAAGCGTTTGAAAAGTGGTGGCCAGAACTTGAAAAAGCTCTTAAAGAAATTCCAGCGACCATCGACGACGCGCAACCAATTAGAGCCGACCATGACATTTTGGAAGAAATCCTGAATCTGGTGCGCATACAATCTCGCCCGAGTTATTCATCGGCGCATGAAGATGCCTTTTCGGCGTTTGCTGAACCGCGGGTGACAAGAGAAGGGGATGGCTATCGCTATACAGGGTATGACGGAGTCAGCTTCTTTTCAAAAGGAATCTTGGAGCCTAATGCGGCGTTGCAAACCATATATGACATTAGAGATTTCCTTGACCGGCCCATGGCTACATCAACTGAACAATCGTCTCCTAGCTTAGATGAATCAGATGACGCCTCGGAATAACTATGCAAGTCCAAGATTGCCTCGCAGTGCAATCCTGAATAAGCTCCAGACAACCCTCACCGGACTGACCGTGGCCAACGGCGAAACCTTGGCATGGGGCATCCGCACCTACGTGTTGGGCATCATCAATGTGACCCCAGACTCCTTCTCAGGCGACGGGCTTGGCGGGGATGTTTCCGCAGTGGTCGACCAAGCCCTCCGGTTTCAAGAAGAAGGGGCCGACATCCTGGACATCGGCGCCGAGTCCACCCGTCCCGGCCACGAAAAGGTCTCCGTGGAAGAAGAGCTGGCCAGGTTGCTGCCCGCCCTGGAGGCCGTGGCCAGCCGGGTGAAGCTGCCCATCAGCGTGGACACCTACAAGGCCGAGGTGGCCCGGCGCGCGGTTGACGCCGGAGCGGTGATAATCAACGACATCTGGGGCCTGAAAGCCGGACCCGAGTTGGCCCAGGTGGCAGCCGAGACCGGGGCCGGCTTGGTTCTGATGCACAACCAGAAGGGCACCGAATACGGTGACCTGCTGCCCGACGTGTTAACCAGTCTGCAATCGAGTGTCGGGACTGCCCTCGATGCGGGAGTGCCTCAAGAAAATATCATCATTGACCCCGGCATCGGCTTCGGAAAAACACCCGACCAAAACCTGGAAGTGCTGGCTGGACTGGAGGCGCTCAAGGCCGCCGGGTATCCCATCATGGTCGGGACCTCCCGGAAGTCCACCCTGGGGCTGCTGCTGGACCTGCCCGCCGATCAGCGGGTTGAGGCCACGGCGGCCACCGTGTCGCTGGCCATCGCCGGCGGCGCGGACCTGGTGCGGGTGCACGACGTTAAGGAGATGGTCCGGGTCTGCCGGGTCGCCGACGCCGTGGTGCGCGGTTGGAGGCCGGAAGGCTGGAAGGAATCTTGAAGGCGGTCATTGGCTACCTGGGGCTTGGCACGAACCTGGGCGACCGGGAGAAGAACCTGGCCCGAGCCGTGGCAGCCCTGGACGCCGGGCCGGAGCTGACGGTGCTCCGGACATCGAACATTTACGAGACGGCCCCGTGGGGTCTGACCAACCAACCAGACTTCCTCAACATGGCCGTCGAGGTCGAAACGTCCCTTTCTCCGCATCAACTATTGGACCGGGTTAAGGTCTTGGAACAAACAATGGGAAGGAAGGATGGTCCCCGGTTCGGCCCCCGGTTGATCGATATCGACATCCTGCTGTTGGGAGACCGGGTGGTCGACGAGCCGGACCTGAATATCCCTCATGCCGGCCTGCACCTTAGGGCCTTCGTGCTGGCGCCGTTGGCGGAGTTCGCCCCGGACTTGGTGCACCCCGTCCTCGCCATAACGATCGCCCAATTGGCCCTCCAAGTGGACGGTTTGGACGGCGTAAAACCGTTGGTCCCATCCTAAGCGAGTGAATCTGTGCCTAATCATGTCCGAAAAAATTAGCAGTCGCCCCGTCCGGTTGACAATCGCGCCAGTCTGACGCATGATTTTCAATCGGGAGAACTCACTTCCACAATCATTTATCGGCAAAACACCTGCGCCGCCGGCACACCGCGGCGACGCCTAATAGAAGAACGAGGAGACGGCCATGGCGGACAAGCAACTGACATTTGATGATGACGCCCGCGCCAGCTTGATGCGAGGCGTGGATCAACTTAAGCGGGTCGTCGGGTTGACCCTGGGCCCCAGTGGCCGCAACGTGCTGCTCAGCCGCATGTTCGGTCTGCCCGTGGTCTGTAGCGACGGCGTCACCGTGGCCAAGGAGGTAGAACTCCCCGAGCCTTACGAAAACCTGGGCGCGCAACTGGTAAAAGAGGCCGCCTCGAAGACCAACGACGCGGTTGGCGACGGCACCACAACCGCTGTGGTGTTGGCCCAAGCCATCGTCAGCAACGGCTTCAAGAACGTGGCATCCGGCGCCAACGGCATCGGCATGCGGGACGGTGTGGACAAAGCTGTAGCCGCCGTGGTTGCCGAGTTGAAGGCCATGGCCATCCCCGTGGCCGACCGGGAGCGGATAGCCAGGGTGGCCGCTCTCTCCGCCCATGAAGAAGCCATCGCCACTCTATTGGCCGATGCCCTAGACAAGGTGGGCCGGGACGGCGTGGTGACGATTGAAGAGTCCAAATCTCTCGCCGATGAACTGGAATTCGTGGAGGGAGTGCGGGTTGACCGCGGCTACCTCTCCCCCCATTTCGTCAACGACACCGAGCGCATGGAAGTGGCCATCGAAAATCCCAAGTTCCTGATCACCGACCAGAAGATCAGCTCCCCCAAAGATATTGTGGGCATCATGGAGAAGTTGCTCCAGGCGAACAGCCGCTCACTGGTGATCATCGCCGAAGACGTTGACGGCGAAGCCCTCTCCACCCTAGTGGTCAACAAGCTGCGCGGCACCATCGATTGCGTGGCCATCAAGGCCCCCGGATTCGGAGAGCGCCGCAAGGCATTGTTGGAAGATATCGCCATCGTCACCGGAGGCACCGTGATCAGCGCCGACCGTGGGTTGAAGGTCGAGGACGCCGAGATCGCACTGCTGGGTAATGCCCGCCGGTTGATCGCCACCAAAGACGAGTCCACCATCGTCGAAGGCAAGGGCGACGACCAGGCCATCAAGGACCGGCTGGAACAACTGCGGGTCCAGATAGAAGAGACCAGCTCCGACTACGACCGCGAAAAGCTGCAGGAGCGCATGGCCGCTTTGGTGGGCGGCGTGGCGGTGCTCAAGATCGGCGGCGCCACCGAGCCGGAGATCAACGAGCGCAAGTCCAGGGCTGAAGACGCCCTTTCGGCCACCAGGGCCGCCATCGAAGAGGGCATCGTGCCCGGCGGCGGCGTGGCGTTGGTGCGGGCCGGACATGTACTGGTTGACCTGGAGAAGACTCTGGAAGGCGATCAGGCCCTGGGTGTCCGGATGGTCCAGAACGCTCTGAGCGCGCCGCTGATCCTCATCTCCGAGAACGCCGGCCACGAGGGCCAGGTGATCCTGGAAGGCGTGCGCAGCGGTGAAGGCGACTGGGGCTTCGATGCCGAACTCGGGAAGTACTGCAACTTGATCGAAGCGGGTATTATCGACCCGGTGAAGGTCACCAGGTCAGCCTTGGAGAACGCGGGAAGCATCGCTGGGATGATGATGACCACCCAGGCGATCATCACAGAGATTCCCGAGTTCGTTCCCCTGCCCCAAGACATCCAGGACTTCATGCACGACTAGACCCAAAGAAGAGCCCAGACCAAGCGAATACCGGCCCGGACCAGCCACCCATCGAAAACGTGGTTGGCCGGGCCTGAATTTTTGCCCCGACCGATTTTTGGATTTCCCGATCTCTGGATTTAACGATGCCGGGTACCCCTCTGGACCGCGATTCCATCGGCCATCTGATCGAAGGTTCTCCACCGTTGTTGGAGCACTACTTGTCCCTTGAGGCCCAACTCCAGCCCAATGGGTTCGATATGACTGTTCGCGAGGTGGCCCGGTTAACTACCCCGGGGGCCGTGGGCGCGGAGGATGCCGGCCGGGTGTTGTCGGAGACCCAGCCCATGGAGTTCGGACCCGACGGCTGGCTGCAGTTGGGGCCGGGCCCCTTCTTAGTGACCTTCAACGAGGTCGTCAACCTTCCTCTGGACGTCATGGCCCTCGGCCGGCCCCGCTCCAGCCTGCTCCGCAGCGGCGCCGGGGTCCACACCGCCGTCTGGGACGCCGGGTACCGGGGACGGTCCCAAGCCCTCTTGGTGGTCTACCACCCAGACGGGTACCGGGTGCAGCGCGACGCCCGGCTGATGCAGTTGGTGTTCTTCCAGATGGAGACCGCCGTTAGCCGAGGCTACCAAGGGCGCTTCCAGTCCGAGAATATCTAGACAGGCTGTTGACGGGCGGTACAACCGCTTCGTCTTTTGTCGTTCTCAACCCCAGCTTTGTAATCCCAGGCTCAACATTCGCCGTACTCGACCTTGCCCTAGCCATCCGACACCACTCTTCTGTCATTCTGAGGAGGCCAGAGCCGACGACGAGTCTGATTGCTCTAAATCAGCCACCCGCAAGATACGAGAGCCTTCGTCGGCTCAGGGTGACAATTAAGCAGCGTTGGCTTACATTGGACATCAGCTTCATAGATCCAGCGCAAAGTCACATCTCCGGCGAAAGTCCATCTACCGGGCGCGATGCAAGACCTTAAAGACTACATCAAAAGCTACGCCATCCAGTGCGGGTTCGACCTGGTGCGGATCACCGGGGCCGAGGAGTTCGTCCAAGACCGGGAAGCCGCCCTCACCAGGATCAAAGACGGACAGATGGACGGGCTGCCCTGGTTCACCGAGTCCCGGGTCCGCCGCGGCTCGGACCCGCAGGAACTGCTCCCCGGCGCCCGGTCCATCGTATGCCTGGGTCTCAGCTACCTTGACTTGAAAGAGAAAGAGCAAGCCGCTTCCGGCCAAGGCAAGGTCGCCCGGTACGCCCGGGTCAAGGACTATCACCGCGCGATGAAGCGGCGGATGAAGACCTTTGTCCGCGGCCTGGAAGAGCACCTGGAATCGCCGGTCGGCGCCAAGTGGTACGTGGACGACGGCCCAATGTTGGACCGCGCGGCGGCGGCCCGGTCCGGGCTGGGGTGGTTCGGCAAAAGCACCAACATCCTCACCCCGTCCCACGGTTCCTGGGTGTTGTTGGGGCAGGTGATCACCGACCTGGAGTTAGAACCGGACCCGCCCTTGAAAAAGACATGTGGATCGTGCGTCCGCTGCATCGACGACTGCCCCACCGGCGCCATCGTCGCCCCATTCGTTGTGGACAATGCCCGTTGCATCTCCTATCAGACCATTGAGAACCGGGGTGTCATCCCGCTCGAGATGAGGCCGCTCATTGGAGATTGGGTCTTCGGCTGCGACATCTGCCAGGACGTCTGTCCAGTCAACCGCAAGGCCGAAACACCCCAGCAACCCATCCGGAACGTAGAGGCCATCGGGCCGTCCGGGCAGCTCGACTTGGCGGGGCTGCTGGCGCTGACCGAAGAGGAGTTCCGGAGCCGGTTCCAGGGCACCTCGATCATGCGGGCCAAGCGGGTTGGACTTCAGAAAAACGCCTGCGTGGCGCTGGGGAACAACCGGGACGAAGCAGGGGTGCCGGCGCTGATTTCAACTCTGAAGACGGCCGAACCGTTAGTGCGGGGCCACGCCGCCTGGGCGCTTGGTCAGATCGCGACGCTTGAATCGATCGTGTCCTTGGAACAATCATCCACGTCCGAGACAGATCCCTACGTCCTGGAAGAGATCGAGACGGCGCTCAAGGAATATCGCGAAAGACCCGCGATGAGTAAAGTGTGAGCCGGCTTACCTAGCTTCCCGGGATCGGCTGCGCCTGCCCGCCTGGGTTCTGCCCGCCTGGGTTCTGCCCACCTGGGGCCTGCCCGCCTGGGTTCTGCCCGCCTGGGGCCTGCCCGCCTTGGGCCTGCCCGCCTGGGTTCTGCCCGCCTTGGGCCTGCCCGCCTTGGGCCTGCCCGCCTTGGTTCTGCCCGCCTTGGGCCTGCCCGCCTGGGGCCTGCCCGCCTGGGGCCTGCCCGTCTTGGGGCGGACGGTTCCTGCGGCCTCCGGAACGGCGGCGGCGCTGATTATTCGGGGCTGGCGTGAAGTCCGCGGGAACATAACTCTTGCCGAAGTGCAGCTTCTTCATCTCTTCTTCGATCAAGGTGAAGTCGTTCTTGGGCAGCAGATGTAGGTTGCCCTGGAAGGCCATGTACCAGTCCTCGGGGTTCCACCGTTTTATGTATTCCAAACGCGGGGCCAGCAGGTTGGCGTCCATGAATTGTTCGTCTTTCAGTATCACGCCGGGTTTCAACTTGATGTGGTAGGGAAAACCGGTGCTGCCCTCGTTGACCCAGATAGGCTCCTCGGCTTCGTAGAAAGAAGACATTGCGGTGGCGGTGGCGGCGAATCGGCGCAGATGAGAGATATAGAGCAGCACCCGGTCGCCTTCGGAGATCCGCTGCACCTTGCGGCGGTGTTGGGCTTTGAGACCTAGCAACGTAAAACCCAGCTTTTGGGTTATGCGAAAGTTCTCTTCATTATTGATCATCATCCAGAAATTGCTGGGCATATCCACCTCAAAACCCCGGGCGGCCGGTGAAGATTGGCCGTCTGGGCGTCCGCCGCAATTCTATCATGATAAAGACTATCATTTCTTCCGTTTGGACTTGTTATATCAAGCCCCAAGCAAAATCGGCGGCGGTCCACCGAGGCTTTGATTTATCATCGGTGTTGTGATGTGCACACCGGTGTTGTAATATCAGGCGGGTTTGAACACGAGAGGCCGCCACGCACGGCAAATAAGGAAAATCCAATGACCACAGGGCAGCGGGATATCGCCATCGTCGGAGTGGCCGAATCAGACGTGATGGGCACCGTTCCGGACAAGTCTTCTCTGCAACACCATGCCGAGGCGGCCCACAACGCACTGGAAGACGCCGGCCTAGCTAAGAGCGACGTTGACGGCCTCTTGACCGCCGGTGGCTCCACCATGGTGACGGCGGAGTACATGGGTGTAAACCCGACTTTCACCGACAGCACCACGGTGGGCGGTTCGTCTTTCGTGATCCACGTGGCCCACGCCATGGCCGCCATCCGCGCCGGCTACTGCGAGGTGGCGTTGATAACCCATGGGCAGGCAGGGCGCTCGGCCAGGGCCCGTTTTCCCGGTGACGGCAATCTGCCCATCACCCAGTACGAAGCGCCCTACGGGATCATCGGCGCACCCGTGAACTATGCTCTGGCCTGCGCGCGGTATATGCACCAATTCGGGGAAGAACGCACCCGCCAGGGGATGGCCGAGATCGCCGTGGCCACCCGCAAATGGGCCAACCTTAACCCCAAGGCCATGATGCACGACACGACCATGAGCTTCGACGAGTACCATGATTCCCGTTGGGTAGCCTGGCCCTTCCACCTCTTCGACTGCTGTCTGGTCACCGACTCCGGCGCCGCCATCATCGTGACCACCGCCGAGCGAGCCAGAAGCCTCAAGAAGGAGCCCGTTTGGGTGTTGGGCGCCGCCGAAGGGCACGACCATAACATCGTGAGCCAGATGCCCGATTACACCTCAACCTGGGCCCGAAAGTCGGCGCCTCTGTCAATGCAGCGGGCCGGCATCACCCACGATGACCTGGACTTGACGATGATCTACGACTCCTTCACCTACACGGTGATGGTTACCCTGGAGAGCATGGGGTTCTGCGCCCCGGGTGAAGCCGCGGACTTCGTCGCCAACCAACGGACCGCTCCAGGCGGTGAGTTCTCCCTAAACACCAGTGGCGGTGGCTTGTCCTACACTCACCCTGGCATGTACGGTAGCTTCCTGTTGGTGGAGGCGGTCCGGCAACTGCGGGGCGAGGCCGGTGACCGGCAGGTGAAGAACAGGCGGGACCCCAGCCAGAACGCCAAGCTGTCCATCGTCAACGGCACCGGCGGCTCCCTTTCTTCCACTGGAACGGTGGTGCTGGCGACCGGGTAGGCCGGGCTTCCATGGACCCGTATGCAAGAAACCGGCGAGGCGTAGCCGTTAGGCTAGTCAATCTCTAGAACCAAAACCCATACCTCCGGTAAACTTTTCGCTCCTAAAGAGGCGGCCTATTCCAACGGGCGCCTCTTTTTTTATTAATTTAAAATTAATACAGAAAACTTACGTTTCTCCGCTTATGTTTAGTGAATGGGCGAAGCGGCAGCTGTGCTAGGGTGGCTACATATTTATGGGTTGGTGTCTCTGATGCCTGCTCATCATCTGTCACGCCGACGGCGAAAGGATTTTTCTTCATGGACCGTACTATTTCCTCTTTTCTCCAGCACCTCATCGTCGAGAAGGGATTCTCCCGCAACACGTCAGACGCCTACCGCAACGACCTGGGCCAGTTCTGGGATTTCCTCCAGGACCACGCCAATGGCCATTCCAACGGGAACGGGAATGGCGACGGATCATCCAACGGCAACTACGCGTGGGCCTCGGTGGACATCAATGTGCTCAACAAGTACATCGAGGACCTAAGGGTCCGTAAGGGTTACCGCGACACCACCACCGCCCGGAAAGTCGCTTCCATCAAATCCTTCTTCGGCTTTCTCTCGGAGAATAGCATCATCACTGAAGACCCCACGGAATCCCTTGGCTCTCCCCGGGTCGGCCGCACCCTGCCCAAATTCCTGCCCGAAGAAGACGTGACCCTCCTGTTGGACACCGCCTACAAATCCGGGAGCAATGAAGGGCAACGCGACGCCGTTATCATGGAATTGCTGTATGCCACCGGCCTCCGGGTTGGTGAGTTGGTGTCACTGAACTTGCAGGATCTGGACCTTTCAGAGTCGTATATCCGCTGCATGGGCAAGGGCTCCAAAGAGCGCATCGTCCATCTGTATCCCAAAGCCCTGGAAGAACTCAGGCGCTACCTGAAAACCTCCCGCGTGGCGCTGCTGGGACACCGCCGAACCGAACCGTCATTGTTCGTCAACCACCGGGGCGAACGGTTGACCCGGCAGTGGGTCTGGACCATCCTGAAAACCTATGCGCAGAAGGCGGGCATAACCCAGAACATCACCCCCCACACCCTGCGGCACAGCTTCGCCACCCATCTGCTGCAGAACGGGGCCTCCCTCCGCCACGTGCAGGAACTGTTGGGCCACTCCAGCATCTCCACCACCCAGGTGTACACCCACTTGACCAACGGCTACGTGCAGAAGGAGTACGCCAAGAGTCACCCTCGGGCCTGATCTTTCGAATCCGGCCCCGAAGGCAATGGATTAAATCGGCGGCAAATAGGGCAGTCCAGCACGGCGGTAGCGGCACATCAGCCGGTAATTCCGTGTCTGCGGACTGCCTTTTTTTTCTGATAACTGATATAGTTGATTGGCTGGTTCGAGACTGACTGAATGGTCCGGCCGGCCTGATTTTAGATAATTATCACCCTCCTCAGGAGGCGCCCGCTAATGGCTGGTAAATCTCGCCGCACCGCATCCCGGCAGGCACAACTGAAGCGGAAAAAGAACACGAAGGGACCCAGCGGTATACCCACCGGCCGAAGGGTGACGGTCCCCGAGGCCGACGACCCCGTAGCGGTTCCGGCCGGCGTGGAAGATGCCGAGTTCGACGCATCTCCGGAAGCTATCGAGGCTGCTGAGGCCGCCGTAGTCCCCAGGGCTTCGCGTCCTTCCCCGGCAGCCCGGACTCCCCGAGGTGAATTCGCCGGCCAGGCCCAAAGCCGGCTCAGGGGTGAGCGGCCCGCTGCCTATCTCTACGTCGGAGCGGAGCTCCGGCGCATATTGATACTTACCGCCGCGATCCTGGCCGCTCTGGTAGTCCTGGGAATAGTCCTCTAAGCTAATGCCTCTGCCGCTGCTGGAACAGCGCTTGCTGGCAACCCCCGAAAGTCCCGGCGTCTACTTGATGAAGGACCCTCGGGGCACGGTTCTGTATGTGGGCAAAGCCAGCGTCCTCCGCAACCGTCTACGGTCGTACTTCGGTTCGCGCGCCAACCTACCCAACAAGATCCAGCGCATGCTGGGGCACCTCCACGATTTCGAGTACATAGTCACCGACTCGCCGGCCGAGGCCCTGATCCTCGAGAACACGCTCATCAAGAGGTACAAGCCCCGCTACAACGCCCGGCTGAAAGACGACAAGACCTACCCATATCTCAAGATCGACCTGAGCGAGGAATTTCCCCGGGTGTACATCACCCGGCGGGTGAACAAAAAAGATGGGGCCCGGTATTTCGGACCCTTCGCCACCGCCAACACCGTGCGGAAGACCATGGACCTGGTCAAACGGCTGTTCCCCTACCGTTCTTGCACCAAGAACATCACCGGCAAAGACGCCCGCCCCTGCCTGGAGTACTACATCAACCGCTGTGTGGCCCCCTGCACCGGCTACGCCAGCAAAGAGGACTACGCCAAGGTGATCGGCCAGGTTGTCATGTTCATGGACGGTGACACCACGGCGGTGACCGATGACCTGAAAGCCAACATGGACCTGGCAGCTGAAAAGCTGGAGTTCGAGCGCGCGGCGGTGTTGCGGGACCGCATCAAGGCCGTCGAGAAGGTGGTCGAAGAACAACGGATCACGGTCGATTCCAATCCTGTCAGCGACATGGATGTGATCGCGCTGGCCCAAGGCAGCAACGAGACTTGGGTTGAGGTGTTCTTCATCCGGAAGGGCAAACTGATCGGCCGCGACCACTTCTTCATGGAGGGCACTCAAGACGATTCCGAGGAGTTGGTGCTGGGGCAGTTCGTCAAGCAGTTCTACCAGACAGCGGCCCTGGTGGTGCCTCCCAGGATAGTCGTCCAACACATGCCCGAGGACCAAGAAACCATCACCGAGTGGCTGCGCCAGGTGCGCGGTGGCGCCGTGCGGCTGGTGTGTCCGAAACGGGGTATCCACAAACAATTGGTCCAGACCGTGGCCGGCAACGCCCGCCAGGGTCTGGCCCAACACCGCATCTCCTGGATGGGCAACACCGACATCATCCAGCAGGCCATCACCGATCTGGAGGAGGAATTAAGCTTGCCTTTGCCGCTGCGCCGCATCGAGTGCTACGACATATCCCACATCCAGGGCAGCAACACCGTGGCCAGCATGGTGGTGTATGAGGACGGCAAACCCAAACCGGCCCATTACCGCCGGTTCAAGATAAAGAACGTGGACGGGGTCGACGATTTCGAGAGCATTCGCGAGGTTCTACGCCGCCGGTTCAAGCGCCTGGCCTCCGCACGGGCCGCCGAGCAACGCGGCGAGGGCGAAGGGACCGGAATCGACAGCTTCGGCGTGATACCGGATCTCGTGCTGATCGACGGAGGTAAAGGGCAGCTATCCGCGGCCTTGGGGGTGTTCTTGGAGTTGGGGTTGGACGACGTTCCCCTGGCGTCTTTGGCCAAGGAGAACGAGGAGCTGTTCGTCCCACATTCCCCGGAGCCCATCATCCTGCCCCGGGACTCCCAGGCCCTCTACCTGGTGCAGCGGATCCGCGACGAGGCCCACCGGTTCGCCATCACCTATCACCGGAACCTGCGCAGCAAGAGCAGCCTGAAATCCCCCCTTGACAATGTCACCGGCATCGGTCCCAAACGCAAGCGGATGCTCATGCGCCGGTTCGGTACCTTAAAGGGTATCAAAGAGGCTGCTGTGGACGACCTGGCATCCGTCCCCGGCATGACCCGGTCCTTAGCCATCAGGCTTAAGCAGACCATCTAGACTTCTTGTCCGGCGCACCTGATTCACGCCTGGTCCATTCCCTGTTCTACACTTATACCTAGTACTTTGTTTGCCTTTGTGCAGACCGTGCGGTACGATGTGTACCCATGAAATGCAATGGGTATCCTCTGACCCGCGGTCTAAGTGTAAACATGGTTAAAGTATCGATTTCGCTGCCCAATAATACGCAGATCACCTTCGAGTCCGAAGAGGCTGAAGTGCTGCACGAAGTTGTGAGCATGGCGCTGCGGGACTTGCCGAGAGACCTGATGCAATCACAACCCTCCGTTGCGGCCACCGGGCCTGCGGAAAAAAGTACCGGCGTAGCGGCGTCCGCGCTGCCCGCGGCGGCGGCCACGGGACCCGCCTCCGCGGCTGAGTCCAGTCCCCCATCGGCAACCGCTGCCAATCAAGCTTCTGCTAAGCCAGGCGATGGGAATGAGGCGGCAATGCCACCTGAGTTCCTCTCAGAAAGCGGACGCGCCGCCTTCACGGCCTTCTGCCGGGACGCCAGCCCCTTGGGTGACATGCGCCGGGTGGTGGTGGCCGCCGAGGGCGCCAGCCGCCATTTCGGAATCGACGGTGTGAACGCCGAAGAGTTGGGCTGGCTCTTCGATGTGGCGGGGTGGCGCAGACCGGGCAATTTCACCCAGACCCTTCGGAACGCCGCCCGCTCCAAGTTCGGCTGGCTGGAACGGATCCCCGGCCGCTCCGGCCGCTATGCCGCCACCGCTTTGGGCCTCTCAAAAACCCTCCCCAGCGGCTGATCCAGCGCCAATCGCGGTGGCGGTGGCTCGGCCACGTCTCCATCGGCGTGACTGCATCTGGCTTCTCTCTAGGAATCCGGATTTTCCCTAACATCTTCTCCGGTTGATTCCGTATAATGGCTGACGGCGATTCCCCGCGAGGAGCACACACAGAACTGGATGGAGATATTAAAAACTGCCCCCAAGAGGGCCATGGCGGTCACGCCCCATCCCGACGACTGCGAGGGCGGATGCGGTGGGACCCTGGCCAAGTGGGTTAGAGAATTTGGGACCGTGGCTTCGGTGGTGATGTGCACCAACGGCAACAAGGGCACCGGAAACCGGGAGATGTCCTCCGAGCGGCTGGCCGTCACCAGAGTGGTGGAACAACGGAATGCTTCCGACTTGGTGGGAGTCACTGACTTGGTCTTTCTGGGCCACCCCGACGGCGAACTGGAAGACACCGAACTGTTCCGCAGCCAGGTTACCCGGGAGATACGCCGCTTCAAACCGGACCTGATCCTCTGTGTCGACCCTTATCGCAGCATCTCCCACACCCACCGCGACCACCGCAAAAGCGGGCAGGTCGCCATAGACGCCGCTTTCACCTATGCCTGGAGCTACCAACACTTTCCAGAGCAGATAACCGAGGAAGGACTGGAACCGCACCGGGTCGAGCAAGCCCTCCTCTGGGGCGGAGAAGAACCCGACGTGTTTGTCGATATCCGGCCCTATCTGGATGTCAAAGTCGACTCCCTGGGCGCCCACGCCAGCCAGATGTCTTCGACCCGGGAAGTGCGGCTGGAACGGGTGAAGAACAATTCCGGCCGCCACAAAGAGGCCACCGGCCTGGAATACGCCGAAAGCTTCCGGCGTATCACTTTCAACCTGGGCTCACTGGAGTGGCAACTGCTGCACACCTAGCGCCGGGTACATGTTGGTCTCCGCATATAGTGGTTCTCCGGCAGGCCGAGGGCGGTTCAGTCAGTTGGGGGGACCTCATCGGCTGCCAGTCCGTGGCGGGTAGCATAGGCGGCGGCCTCGGTGCGGTTGGCCGCGCCGGTCTTGTTCAGGATGCTCCTTACGTGGTTGCCGACAGTCCTGAAGCTGATGAAGAGTTCTTCGGCGATTTCCCGGTCGGTCTTACCAAGAGCGACTAACCGGATGACCTCGACCTCCCGCATGGTCAACCCATCCGGGTAAGCGGGCTCCCTACCAGGCTGAACATTGGCTCTCGCCTGTTTTGAGGCTACTCGCTCCACCAATGGCCGCATCCCCAATTCGCTTGCGATGGTCAGTGATTTCTCCATCAAGGAAATTGCCTTGGCGCCGTCACCTTCTTCTTGGCGTTCCAACAGCAGGTCGGCATAGTCGTGGCAACTCCAGGCCAACTCGGGCCGGTAGCCGGATTTGCGGCAGAACGCCAAGGCGTCCTCGAAGTGGACCGCCGCTTGGTCCAAGTCGCCCATGGTCTGAGACAGGAGGCCCAAGAGGCGGTCATTTGCTATGCCGCCAAGTACCAACATGAGGCCCCGATAGGACGCCAGGGCGGAGTACTGCTCCCGAGCCGCCTCGCCATTGCCTCTAATAACCGCGATAAGCCCCAGGCCAGTTTGGGCGAACTGAATAAACTCACTACGCCGACCGGCAGGAATTGACGAGAGAACAGTTTGGGCGGCCTCCTCAGCAACATCCAACCGCTCGGACTTACCGGTGATGCAGGCAACCATCGGTATCAAACAAGATACGAACGAATATTCAGCATTGAATCCGGGACCGACCTGACGCGCGGAATCAAGCAGCTTATCTACAGACGCCTCTGCCTGATTAAAGTCACCCACCTCGTACTCCGCCAGTATGTTCGTGTAGAGGATGCGGCACTCCCGAGGCGACACCGTCAATCCGCGGTCGCCAAGGTCACGGGCGGCCAGCCAGTCACCCTCCAATTTGGCCACCATTTGGCTGCTCCAAATCGCAAAGGCCAGCCAAGAGCGGTCGCGCAGTCTCTCGGCAGCGTGGAGACCGGCCGCCGCTGTCAGCCTCATCCCCTCAATGTCACCAAGGTTGCTATGAGCCAATGCGGCCCAATAGAGGGCGACAACCTCAGAATGGAGGTCATCGGTGCGCCGGGCCAGATCGGCAGCCTGCTGGAATATCGCCAGGCCCTCCTGATACCGGCTCAAGCGGCGGAGCAAGCGGCCGGTGTGGACCAGTGTACGAATCTCCAGAGCGATATCCCCCTCACGCTGAGCTATTGTGAGCGCCCGGCCGAGGGCCTGCTCCCGCCCCAGGGAATCGTCAACATCTTCGTTGATGAAACCATCGATCCCACCGTAGCGAGAGAGAAGGCGCCCTTCCTCGTGGGAATCGGCCGGGACCAAAGCAAGAGCACGAGTCATAAGCTGTTCGACACCTGGGATCAGAAGACCTGGCGCCCCAATCGGGAACTCCGCAGCAGCCACTACCAGGGCAACATTCCCCGCCTCGGCGTAGTACTCAAAGGCGCGCCCAAGGTTGCCGAACGCTTCTTCAAACTGATGCCTTTCGAAAGTGGCTGTCTGGGCCCGCGCCAAGCCGAACAACAGGGCTGCGGCCTCTTCACCGGAAGCCGCCTCTGTTCCGGACAGGGCTATGTTCAGGGCGGCCAAGCCCTTCTCAAAATGAGTAAGTGCGTCCTCGTAGGCGTAGGTTGCCAGTGCCTGTTCTCCGGCCATCAAGGAATAGCGCGCCAATTTCTCGGGACCCAGTACTGATTCCGCTTCGCCGAAATGGCGGGCAAGTTCGGCCGCATGTTCGGCCAAATCGGTTTGATGCAACTGCTCCAGAGATTCCCCGATTCTCGCATGTGCCCGCACCCTGCGGACAGGCGACAACTCTCCATACAGGACTTGCTGGATCAGCCCATGCCCGAATTGGTACCGCTCCACAGCCCCAGGCAAAGTCTCGATCAATCTGACGCCCAGGGCTTCCCCCAAAGCCTCCAGCACCTCATCTGCGCTGATTTCGGAGTCCAATGTCCTCAATAAAGAGAAGTCGAATTCCCGCCCGATGACAGAGGCCATTCCCAAGACTTGGTGGCAGGTTGCCGACAACCGGCCCAGCCGGCTCCCGATGGCGTCTCTCACTCCCTCTGGGATGATATCGGCCCAGGCCCTGTTTTCTGTGATCTGTTCCGGATCGATCAGCTCAACCACCTCATTCACGAAAAGGGGATTGCCATCGGTGCGACGGTGCACTGTTTCCAAGGCGTCACCCGGAAGAGTTACCCCCTTGCTGGCCTCGACGAACTCACC
>JADFPD010000063.1 GCA_022562475.1 Chloroflexota bacterium
CTGCACACCAATGGCAAGGACGAAGCTTGGGCCCTGCCCTCGGAAGATGCCGCCCTACAGGCATTGCGCACCCAGCAGATAATCGCCCACGAGACCGGCATCACCGATACCGTGGACCCTCTGGGCGGCAGCTACTTCGTTGAAACCATGACCAACAACCTGGAAGAGGCCAGCTACGAATACTTCCGGAGGATCGACGATATAGGCGGAGTGATCCCCGCTCTGGAGACCGGTTTCCTCCAACGCGAGATCGCCGACGCCTCCTACATCTATCAGATGGAAGAAGACCGGAATGAGCGGATCACCGTGGGCGTCAACGAATACCGGACCGACGACGGTACGGAGATTCCCCTGCTCCGGGTTGACCGGGAAGGGGAGAAGAAGCAGATCGACGGTCTGAACGAGCTACGCCGCACCCGTGACAACCGGCAGGTCTCCCAGTGTTTAAAGGCACTGGAGCAGGCGGCCCGCGGGTCGGAAAACACCATGCCGTACCTGGTGGAAGCCTCCAAGGCCTACGCCACCCTTGGCGAGATGATGGATGTATTCCGGGACGTATTCGGCGAGTACCACCCGTCCTGGGGCTACTGACCCGAGGGTCTACCGGACCTGATATACAGTCCGGTCCCGCTAAGAAGCCTCGGATAATTGCTTGGCGTACCGGGCCAACGAAGACTTGACGCGGGCCATGACCGGCGCCGCCGGGCCGTCGATGTCCAGAACGCCGCAGTAGGCCGCCATCTCGTTCAGGCGTTCGGCGATCAGCGCCCAAGCCGATACCTGATGCGGCGCCGCGGCGCCGTCCCTTGAGAACCGGAAACTCGGTCCGGCGGTCATGCCTGGGTGGGCATCGCCGGCCGGCAGTGCGGTTAGCGCATCTCCCAAAGGACCGATAACGTCCGTCATCAGGTCAATGGAGATACTGGAGAGTACATTCAGTTGGGACTCAGTTTCTTCGGTGTGCATCAGCAGCCTGCTCAGTATCTGCATCAGCAACTCGTAACACCCATCAAACACGTTGCTGATGTTGATGCTAGTTTGGTCTCCCAGCATGTGTATGGCGCTCTGGTCGGCGACGTCTTTAGGGGGTATCGAGTAAGGGTTAACGACCACCGGCCGTCCGGGTTCAAAGTCCGGATCGTCTTGCAAGAGTTGGTCGTACTCTTTGCCGATGGCTAGGAATCGTCCATGATGGGAGTCCTCGTTGTCGCCGCGGGCGCCTTCTCCCTGTTCGACGATCCCTTGGATCGCCGCCACGGCAGAGGCGAGGTCCGTGACCGGGTTTAAACCTGGAAGCCCAAAGTATGACTTGGCGATCTGAGCGCCGGGCGGACCGATAAATAACCCTTGTTCCCCGTACTTTTGGGTCAGGTACTTGAAGCCATCTTCGATGCCTCTATAGAGGTGGCCCACCGTACTGTATTGCCTTTCACTGGAGAATATATCGCTGAAGAAGACCAGCGATTTCGGCGTCGCTCCGGGCCCGCTCCCGCCCACGGCAGCCACCTGTTCCTCTTCCGGCCTTTCCAGAAAGATGAAGCCCTCCAACGAATCACGGCCAAAGGGAACCAACTGCAATTTGAATGTGGGCGGGTAAGCCCTGGGACTGGAAGGGAGGTTGGGACGCCGGGTGTGCGGATTTCCGCCCACCGCGGTCAGCAGGTTGCAGACCAAAGCCATATGGGTCATTTCTTCGGTCGCGATCTGCACGATGGTCCGGCGCCATCTTTTCATGATGGCCAGTTGCTCCTCAGTTACGCCCTCGGATACATCTTTCTTGATGCTGAACGCCGAGAATAGATAGCAGCACATTATCCCGTGCTCCAGCTCAGCGGCCTCGGTGAGCAGGTAGATCAACTGCGCCCTGTTCTCGATCCTAACGGGGGCTTCCATTGGCGAATTAACTCTGGACGCTGCGGTACAGATTCGGCTCCATTGAATCATTGGCGGCATGTTTTGGAGCGCGGCGACATGCCAGGCGCATCGCCTCTCCCACAGCCGGAAGGCAGTGTTCAACCGTCATCGACAAGCTCAGCCCGTTGAGCTACTGATCTAGCTCAGGGATTCGACGCACCAATTCGGCCCATTCGGTGGTTATAGTTTCCCGGACCAGCATCTTGACGCCTGCGAATACCTCCTCAGGCATCAATCCCATCACGACCCTGGTCCATATCTCCCGGTCGTCGTGTCCCAACAATGGGAAGAACCAGCGTATGAACTCGGGATTGCGCTCGGGCGGCACATGTGCGGCCATGCCGCCGACTATCGCGGACTGCTCTTCAAGGGAAGTACGCTCACTTAGGATCGGATAAAGTTGCTGGTCTTCTTTGTCGAGGTGAATCCTCAGGACCGCAGTCATCGCCGCCGTCTCCCGGGCTGCGACAAGAGCGTCTGATGCCGCAGACATCTTGGCCAAACCTTCCGTCATTATGTCGAATTCACTGTGATCGTGGAGATAGCCTTGCGCTACCAACGGCGCTACTTTGTCCATGGCCGGGAACACCAGCTCGTCTTCACCAGCAGCATGCCACATCAGAATCTCACTGAAGAAACGAAGCTGTTCCACTACAGGTGCCAGATTGCCGTCCTCCGCTGCGGCCTTGTAGGCTGCGTCGTCAATCAATTTCATGTCATTGCGTAGTGCTCGGTGAAAGGAAGGTATCATATCAAGTGGCATTGCCAAAATAGATCACCTCGTCTTTTTGTTGATTAAGCCGCCCAAGTATACTACCCCTCGGGCATGATCCGGGCGCGCCAGGCCTCACCGTCCGAACACACCATTTGTGCCCACTCGGCAGGGGGAAGATTTAGGCTCGCCTGATACCGGTCTGTCGCCTCGGCGAGCCGATCGTGGGTGCTAGTGTCAAGCAGAACGTTAGAGATCGGCCAGGATAAACCCTGCCCGCCGCTCCCCTCTCGCAATTTGGTTTGCGCCTCCACAAGGAGTATCTGAGATTCCTCTGTGTCGCCGCGGAACTTCGCTAGCACCCCGAGTCCCAATGACACTGCGCCTAAACCGTGAAGGTCTCCTATGTCGCCCATAATGTGCAGGCTCTGCTCGTAGAGAACCTTGGCTTGGTCCAATTCGCCGTACGCCAATGATATGTTTGCCAAGGGGAGGACCGTCCAGGCTATGAAGGTGTGGTCGCCAACGCGACGATAGATTTCCAAAGATTTAGTGTATCGCTCGTTTGCAAGGGCCATGTCTCCCGCTAGCCACGCGGCGGAGCCGAGGAACCAACCGCAAAACGCGTCCCCCCACTCAAACCCATTTGACCGATGGACCACTTGAATCTCGGCGAGGCTACGGCTTGAGGACTCGAGGTCCCGCAACCACCATTGAATCACGGCATCGTGGCTATCAGCCGTCATTTCTCCTTCCGCCTCTCCCAACTCGACGAACTGCGCTCGAGCTTCTCGAATCTGTGCTCTACACCCCTCCAGGTCATTGATGCGCACCATGGTGCTGACAAACCCAGACTGAAGGAGTGCAAATGCCCGGGCCTTTGAGGGGCCTCCTTCAAGAGCCAGCACTCGGTCGAACCATTCCGTGCCCTCTTTAACGTGCCTGTGGACTATCCAGAACCACCACAAGGCGGCCGCAGTGCGCTGGGCGAGATCGGCATCGCCAACCTCCACACCCCAAGCCAGTGCGGCTCGGAGGTTATCGTGCTCCCTTTCCAGTGCTGCGAACCATTCAATCTGGTTTGGACCGTGAATCTCGGGAAATGCTGTTTCAGCGAAATCTCGAAAGAAAAACGCGTGCCGGCCATCTGCTTCTGCGGCTTCGTCTGCGCTGATCCGCGCGGCGGCGTATTGACGCAACGGCTCCAGTAGGTTGTACCGAGTTTCTTCCCCGGAGGGCGCCGTTCGCACTAGGGATTTATCCACCAACTCGCCAAGGGCATCCAGGGCATCAAACTCGTTTTCGGTCCCCATGACCGCGCCGGAGGCAGCGAGGGTGAAACCCCCACGGAACACTGAAAGTTGGCGGAAAAGTGTCTGCTGGTCCGCCTCCAGCATGTCGTAGCTCCAGTCGATGGCCAGTTCGAGAGTTTGATGGTGCGGCAACACGTCGGCCGGTCCACCGGTTAGAAACTTGAAGGATTCATCGAGGCGGCTGGCGATCTGGGCCGGTTGGAGCAATTTGATACGAGAGGCCGCCAGTTCAATCGCCAAAGGAATCCCATCCAGTCGCTGGACGATCTGGCCTATTGATTCTTCGTTGCCGGTTGTTAACTGGAATGACGGGTTCACGCCCTGGGCGCGCTCTACGAATAGTTGTACAGACGGACACCCGGCCATGTCCACCTGGCTGATCTGACCGACGGGGACACGTAACGGCGGGACCTGAAAGATTCGCTCACCCGCCATGTTCAGCGCCTCTCGGCTAGTGGCGATCACTTTGACGCCTGTGGACGCGAGCAACGACTGAATCAATGATGCTGCGCCGGCAACCACGTGCTCACAGTTATCGATGATCATCAAGACGGATTTTCCTCTCAGATACCCATCAATGGCGTCCTCACCGACATTGAAAATCTCAGCCACATGGCCGCGCAGCATATTGGGGTCCGACAGGGCCGCCAGACCTATGAACCAGACGCCGTCCGGGTATTCGTCGACTAGGAACACCCCGATCTCCTGGGATAGCCTGGTCTTGCCGGACCCGCCCGCGCCCAATAGCGTGACCAGACGATTGGCCGACAGGAGGGCCTTTATTTCGTCGATCTCTTCCTCGCGGCCGATGAAACTGGTCATCTGTACCGGAAGGTTGTTGGGATGAGAGTCCAAGGAATTTAGGGCCGGGAAATCGGCCGGCAGGCCGGGATGGACCAGTTGGAACACCTGCTCCGCACGCTGCAGGTCCTTCAGGCGATGGGAGCCCATGTCCCGCAGGCTGGTGTACGGGGGTAGGCTGTCCCGGACCAACTGGGCCGTCGCTTCGGATACCAGAATCTGGCCACCGTGGGCGATGGACCTGAGCCGGGCAGCCCGGTTCACAGTGGCGCCGTAGTAATCGTGCTCCCGTAGCTCCGATTCGCCAGTGTGCATGGCCATACGCACGCTGATTGCCATACCCTCCGGCCAAACTTCCTTTTGGAGGAGTTGTTGGGCCGAGCTGGCGGCGGCAACGGCGTCCGTGGCCCGAGGGAATACGGCGAAGATGCTATCCCCTTCACCTCTAGGCCTAACCACGGCGCCCCCGTTTTCTTCCACCGCCGATGTCATCAGGGAGTCGTGACGGGCCATCACGGCCCGCATTTCCTGTGGATACCGTTGCCACAACGGCGTGCTCCCCTGAACGTCCGTGAACAGGTAGGTGATCAAGCCTTCCGGCAATTCTGACTCTCTGGCATCGGGGTCTCTTCTCAGTTGATGGCCGCATTTCAGGCAGAAACGGGCTTCGGCCGAAGCCTCGGCGCCGCACTCCGGACAATCGTTGGCCAACGATATTCCGCATGACGAACAGAATTTTGCCCCCGAGGGATTCATCGTTCGGCAAGCGTGGCATTCGGCGCCCGAATCACCCGGCCCTTGGGTTAGACCATCCGGACCCGCCGAAAGGCCGGCAAGGCTTTCGGCGATGCTGGTGAAGAAAGAATCCGGGTCCTTGATCTGGACGAACTCACCCCCGCGCAGCTCGATCAGGTGTGCTGCATCTTGGCGAGGCGGGTTCCGGCTGGCCCAGAACATGGAATAGCGCTGTGTTTTGTTTCTCTCGAACGCCCCACGCAGGGCGGTGTCCCATTCGGCGGACCACCCGCTGATTATGAATCCATATTCGTCGATGACTCTGTCCAGCAGAGAATCGACGGCGGGGTCGTAGACTCCTAACTCTTCGGGCGTGTGCTTGATGCGAGTATCCATGTAATCGCCGCTGAGTTTGACCACGGTGCATCTCGTTTGCCCAAATGGGACTGCCCCGCTGATGGCGTCCGGGGTGCTTAGGACCTGGGGAACGATGCCTACGTCGTTCAGTGCATTCTCCAGCAGCCGGTCGAAATTCGTGGTAAGAAAGAGGTGCACGTGACCCGAAAGGGCGAGTTGGGCCATGGTCCGGTGCGCCGCTGTCGGCATCTTGAGTCCGCTGCGCCGTTCGTCTTCCGTCGGTTCGAAGTAGCTGCGCAAAAGCAGGCTTCGCTCGGTGGGAGAGCTTGCGATGGAATTCAATAACCCGGAGTAATCAGGCGCCACCCCATACCGCTGTTCATACCATTCAATTGGATCGTCACCGGCATCAGCGCCTTCAAGTTTGGCAACTTTGGTGACGAGATCAGATACGATCTGCCAGCCTGTGGGGACCCCAGCGGCGGCCGATACCCCCGAGCCCAAAAGCACGGCATATGCGCCTTTGTTGGCATCCAACGCGAGGGAGATTCTGACGATGGCGTCAATCATGACGATATATTAGCCTAACCGGGTGTGCCTGGGTAGTAAATCTCTGATACTCAGGCTAATTTGGCAAGTCCGGCTGCTGGGTTGGGGTAGATTATGGTAGGACTTTGGCGAGAAAGAAATAAGGCCCCGGCCTTCCGCGGAAGGCCGGGGCCTTATTTCTTGTCAATGGATCTGAAGGCCTAGACAGATTCCTCTTTTGCTCGCTTGGCGTCTTCGATCACCTTGGGTTCCAGGTTCGGCGGTACCTGGTCGTAGTGGTCGAATTCCAGGAAGTAGGTGCCCCTGCCTTGGCTAACCGAACGAAGGTCCTGGGAATAGCGCTGGACCTCCGCCAACGGCACCTCTGCTTCGATGAGGGTCACGCCGTCTTCGGGGCTCATGCCCAGGATCCGGCCCCGTTTCACGTTGAGGTCGCTGATTACCTCACCGGTGTAGGCGTCTGGCACTGTTACCGAAAGCTTGACCACCGGCTCCAACAGCACTGGGTTTGCGTCGCCGACGCCCTGCTTCAAGGCTGCGACGCTGGCAATCTCGAATGACATGCCCGAGGAGTCAACGTCGTGGAAACTACCGTCGTACAAGATGGCCTTTAGGTCTACCAAAGGGAACCCCGCCAGTGACCCTTCGTCCAGGGCCTTGGTGACGCCCTTCTCCACGGATGGGATGTACTCCTTGGGAATCTTTCCTCCGGTGATCTCAGTAGTGAAGGCGAATCCAACGTCGCGGTCTTGGGGCTCCAGCCGGAGTAGCACATGTCCAAACTGGCCGTGGCCGCCTGATTGTTTCTTGTGGCGGTATTCGCTCTTGGTGACCTTGGTGATGGTCTCCCGGTAAGGCACCCTGGGCATCTTCACCCGCAGGTCGGCGCCGAACTTTCGCTTGATCTTGTCCAGGGCAACATCGATCTGCGCGTCGCCCAGGCCCGTGATCAGAGATTCGCTGGTGCTGGGGTCTCGGCTGAATTGGAGGGTTGGGTCCTCTTCCACGATCCTGCTCAAGGCCATGGACATCTTGTCCAGGTCGTCCTTGGATGCCGGAGTGACCGCCATCCTGAAGTAGCCTACGGGCTGCTGGATTTTGGGGAAGGTCACCGCATTGTCCCGGGCGCAGATGGTGTCGCCGGTCAGCGTTGCACTCAGCTTGCCGATTGCACCGATGTCTCCGGCACTGATCTCGGATACGTTTTGTTGACTCTTCCCCTTGGGCAGGTACAACTGCCCGATTCGCTCTGACTGCTCCCGGTTGCTGTTCCAAATCTCAGAGTTGCTCTTGATCGTCCCCTGATAGACGCGGAAGACCGATAGCTTGCCGACGAATGGGTCGGCGGTGGTCTTGAAGATAAAGGCTGCCAGCGGACCGGCGGGGTCGGTCTTATATTCCGCCGCCTCGCTGCCCTTGAAAAGGTCCGCAGGCTTGCCGTCTATGGGAGACGGCAAAAAGGTACGGGTGGTTTCCAAGAACTCTTCGATTCCGATGGCCACTGGAGTCGATGACGTCGCCAAGATGGGCACCAACTCGCCGGCTAGGACTGCGGTCCGCACCCCGGCGATGACCTCTTCGGCGGAGAGTTCTTCGCCACTGAGGTAGCGGTCGGCAAGCTCGTCGTCGCTCTCGGCCGCGGCTTCGATCAGACGCTCTCTCGCAGCCGCGACTTCCTCGGCGATCTCCGCGGGGATGTCCGCCGGTGGGTCAACGATGCTCACAACGCCTTTAAAGTCTTGGGCGTTGCCCAAAGGGACCTGAAACGGGATGCACTGGCGGCCAAAGGATGCCTGTATGTCCGAGACGTTCCGCGAGAAGTCGGCGTTCTCGCGGTCCATCTTGTTGACCACGAACATCCTTGGGATCTGAGAGGACTCGCACATTTTCCAGGACTTCTCGGTGCCTACGTCCACGCCGGTGGGGGCAGAGACTACGATGACCGCTCCTTCGACCACGCGAAGGGCGCTGACCACTTCGCCTAGGAAATCGTCGTATCCCGGGGTATCTAGAAAGTTAATCTTGGCATCGGCCTCGGTGATCGACACCAGGGTTGTTTGAACGCTGCCTCCCCGTTTGACTTCTTCGGGTTCAAAGTCCGAAAAGGTGTTGCCGTCCGAGATGTTTCCCATGCGAGTGGTGGCTTTGGTGATGAACAGAGCCGCTTCGCCCAATGAGGTCTTGCCGGATCCGGAGTGGCCCAGGAGGACCACGTTTCTCAGGTCTTTGGCATCCATGTTTGGCTTCGCTCCCTTTCGTATGTGATGATCGGGGAATCGGCCAACTGGCCGTTGCGGCGCAGTGGACGTGGCAATAGCGGTTTGCTCTACCTGTTGTTAACGCGCACAGTAACGCTCCGAAACGATAACGGCGCGATGCAGTTTGCGGCCTCATTCTATGAGTTTTATGTGACTCGCGCAATGTTGCCGGCGGAGCGTGATATCGAAGCGTGCGGCGCCAGACTGTTTGACACTCCGATAACCGAAGATATAATGGGCAACTACCTAAGTGGCAGTCTCCTTGAATTCCGGCCTTCTGACACGCCGTGAACGGGACGCCTCCGCGATATTAATCAACAATCCAACTCAGGCTAACTCAGGTTAAGGCAGGTTTTTATGCCCAAGAAAGAGATCATCTCCACCGGCAAGGTTGCCGCCGGCGCCGCGCCCCTGTCCCAGGCCACCAACCTCGGCAACCTGGTTTTCGTAGCCGGAAACACTGGCCGCCACCCGACCACCGGTGAGACCGGCAAGGGTATAAAAGAGCAGACCAGGTATGCCTTGGAGCGGATCTCGCTGATCCTGGAGGCGGCCGGCTCGTCGATGGACAACGTGCTGACCAACACCTGCTACGTTACCAACCGGGACGACCTTCCGGGCTTCAATGAGGTCTACGCCGAATTCTTCACCAAGGACCGGCCGGCCCGGACCACCGTTGTCGTCAACTTCGGAGACGCCAACAACCTGGTTGAGGTCACCAGCACGGCATATATCTCAGACTAAGATTCTGGTCCAATAGGTAATCGGGCAATTGTGGCGCCGGCCAGCGATCTAAGACTAAAATGCGAGATATCCAGGGCCGGCAGGAGGTCCCTCATGGCGGCTAGGGCGTATATCTTGATCGAAACACAGGTGGGCAAATCGCGGGATGTGGCAACCGCCCTACGGTCGTTGTCCGGCGTTCCGTCGGTGGACATCATCACCGGCGCGTTCGATATCATTGCCCTGGTGGAAGCAACGGACATGGTCTCGATGGCCGACTTGGTCACCGGTAAGGTCCAGTCGATTCCCGGAGTAACGCGCACCATCACCTGCGTCGCCGCCTGATCAGCCGGCTTTTTTAGCCTGCGTGACCGCTCGATCAGCCAACTTTTTTGTAGATGGTATGCGACCGGTTGGTGGCGTGGGGCCTGATCTTCGACGCCCAGTCTCCCTTCTCCGACTCCGCCATCCAACCCTCGGAGGTGGGAACATCGGGCGAATCGATGTCGTACAGGGCGGCGTACCGTGCCATCCCCTCTTTATTGGACGATTCCACTTTGTAACGCACGCAACCGTTAACTCCCTTCGCCTTCACGATGTTGGGCACGTGTTGAGTATCGTAGATCCGGTTAAACTCGTCTTCCATCTCCTCCGGAATATCCATCATCACTAGGTAGGCGTAGTCACCCATAGGGTCCCTCCTCTGAATGTTTCATGGCTTGATATCCGGTCCCGTATAACGGCCGGTTGACGCGTGGCTGCTCGCGCCGTAGAATCCGAAATTCAGCGACCGGTTGTGTGCCGCTCCTTCAGCGGCTCCTTCGCCTCGGCGGACCGGCCGCTCTTTATATTCCGGCCATTTCGAATAAATTGACCGGAACGGGTCAGTAAGTAAGAGCGGAAACTGTGCCCTCCGGCAGGTCCACTTCCAAGGCGTTAAGGGCGTGGGCCAAAGTATGGTAGTACCCGGTTACGACCAATATATCCACCACACCGGCATCGCCGACAATCGCCCGCACGGCTTCAAACGTCGCATCGGAGATCCGGTGCTGCCGCAGCAATTCAATCATGAATTGCACGATCGCGGCATCCTTGGCGTCCAGGCCGTTTGGGGCCCGGTATTCACGGATGGCGGCGATCACGTCGTCGGACAGGCCGGCGTCTTTGGCGGCGGGTTGGTTGACCGTCCACACGTAGTGTCCGCAGGCTTCCCGCGCGGCGGTGAGGACTGCCAACGCCTTGATCCGGGGGTCCATTGGATTGTCGTAACGGGCGTAGGTCCCCAGTCCGATAAAGGCCGCTGAAGCCTGTGGATTGTTGAGCAAAGCAGCGTAGTTGCGGGCGACACCGCCCCGGCTGGTCTCGATCTCGTCCCAGATCGCCTGACCGGCGGCGTCCATGTTCTCCCTGGTGGCGTATGGCACTCTGGTCATGGGGCCCCTCCTGATTCGTTGGTCTCGATTGGATATAACCGGCGGAATAAATAACCGGCTCAGGTGGTCAGAAATAAAAACGGGCCAGGCTCCCGAGAGGACCTGGCCCGTTCTAGATCTAGCTGCGCTAATCGGCTGCCTGGAGTCCCACCGGTTCACCGTCCTTGTTCCAGAGGGCCTCCAGAACCGCTGCCGGCGACATGGGCAGTTCGGTCAACCTTACTCCCACCGCGTCGTAGATGGCATTGGCCATCGCGGCCATGGGAGGAACTATCGGCACTTCTCCCACTCCGCGCACTCCGTAAGGGTGGCCCGGATTGGCAACCTCCACGATCACGGTGCTGATCATCGGCAGGTCTAGACTGGTCGGCATCCGGTAGTCCAAGAAACTGGAATTCTCCATAGCGCCGTTCTTGCTGAATACATACTCCTCATTGAGGGCCCAGCCGATGCCTTGGACCACGGCGCCTTGGATCTGGCCTTCAACATAGCTGGGGTGGATGGCCTTGCCGGCGTCTTGGACCGCGGTGTAATTGAGGACTGTTACTTTGCCGGTGTCGGTATCGACTTCCACGTCCACCACGTGTGTGGCGAAAGCGGTGCCCGAGGTCCTGGGGTCCACGCTGACCTGACTGGAGATCGGCCCTCCCGACCGGTTAAGCTGGCCGGCCAACTCCTTGAAAGTGAACTTTAGGTCGGGGTCCGACTTGTGCAGAAAAACGCCGTCGGTCATCGTTACGTCCTCCTCTGAGACGTCCCAGATGCTGGCGGCGCGCTCAATCATCTTGGTCCGAATCTCCTGGGCGCAGTTGTGGGCCGCCCAACCGGTGGCGAAGGTGGTCCGGCTGCCTCCGGTCAAGAAGGTGTAGCCCACCGACTCGGTATCCCCCACGCTGGGGCGCACATCCTCGGCAGGTAAACCCAGTACCTCGGCCGCTTGCATGGCCAGTGAAACCCTGGACCCGCCGATGTCGGTGGAGCCCTCCACCAAGTTGATGGTGCCATCGGCATTCACGCTGATGGCCGCACTCGACTGCAGGCCGATGTTGAACCAGAACCCTGAGGCAACCCCCCGGCCCCGGTGTTTCCCGGTGAGCTTTGTCTTGTATTGTTGCGAGTTCTGGGCAGCTTCGAGGCATTCCACGTTCCCGATCACCGGGAATGGGGGCGCCTCCAAACGGACGGTCCCTTCTTTGCTGGCGTTAAGCAGCCGGATTTCGATCGGGTCCATGCCCAGTTTCTCGGCGAGCTCATCGACCACTACCTCTCCGGCGAATGCCGCGATCGGGGCGCCGGGGGCCCGGTAGGCGGCGACCGGCGGCTTATTGGCCACCACGTCGTACCCATCCACCAGCAGGTTGTCTATGGAATAAGGCGAGAACATGCACTGCGCTCCCATGGTTACCTGCGACCCTGGAAAGGCGCCGGCATCATAGGCCAGTTGGACTTCCGCAGCCACGATCTTGCCCGATTTGTCGGCTCCCATCTTGAGTTTGATGTTGGCTCCGGAAGTTGGGCCCGTGCTTTCAAACACTTCGGCGCGGGACATCGCCATCTTGACGGGCGCGCCGGTTTTCTTGGAAAGGAGGGCGGCCAGGGGCTCCAGATAGATGGGTATCTTGCCACCGAACCCGCCACCGATCTCCATGGGGACGACTTTGATCTTGGAAACCGGTTGGTCGAGGACCGTGGCCAAGGCTTCACGGGCGGTGAACGCGCCCTGAGTGCTGCACCAGACTGTTATCTGGCCATCGGCGTCCCATAAGGCAGATCCGTTCTGAGGTTCGATATAACCCTGGTGCACCGTTGCCGTGTTGAACTCACGCTCGACCACTACTTCGGCTTGGGCGAAGCCGCTTTTAACATCGCCCAACTCGTACCTGAAGTGGGTGGCTATATTGCTATGTTTCTCCGTTTGCTCTCCCAGGTCGTTGGTGGTCATGTCCTCGTGCAGCAACCCGGCGTCGTCCTTCATGGCGTCCAAGACCTGGGTGGCCGCGGGAAGCTCCTCGTACTGAACATCGATCAGGTCCAAGGCGGTTTCGGCGATGTGAGCGCCGGTCGCGGCGACCGCCGCCACCGCGTGCCCTTTATAAAGAGCCTTAACCGACGCCATGACTTTTTCCGAGGCGGTCTTTGCCGATTTGTCCGAGTCCTTATTCAAGACGACGGGCATGTCTTGTCCGGTGATCACCGCTTTGACTCCGGGCATGGCCAGCGCCTTGCTGACGTCGATGGACTTGATGCGGGCGTGAGCGTGGGGGCTGCGCAGGACCTTGCCGAAAAGCATGCCGGCGAGCTGAAAGTCCGCGCCGTATTTGGCCCGCCCGGTTACCTTGTCGGTGCCGTCGTGGCGGATCGGGCGGGTCCCCACAACATTAAATTCAATGTTGGACAGGACGATGTTCTCTGCCATGGAGTCTACCTCACACGTGATCTAGTGCCTGGCTGGAGTTGGCGGAATTGTACCACAGCGGGCCGATTCTGTGAGAGAATGGCCGACGAATAGCCGCCTGCCCGTTGATGACAATCGGCAAGTACAACGAGGGAGTTATGGAACCACTGAAAGACATAAGGGTACTGGCAGTTACCGTGTATCTGGCCGGACCCTTCTGTTCCATGAACCTGGCCCGCATGGGGGCCGAGGTGATCAAAGTAGAGATACCGGGCAAAGGCGACCCAGTTCGAGGCAACGGTCCCTTTGCCGGGCCCAAGGGGACAAGCAGCCAACGCCAGACCGACGACGACATCTCCACCCGGTTTCTCAAGCGCACCCAGGGTGTGAAGAGCATAACCCTCGACCTCAAAACTACCAAGGGCAAGCAGATGTTCTTAGACATGGCCAAAGAGTGCGACGTGGTCCTTGAGAACTTGGCGCCGGGCTCTCTGCGCCGCATCGGGCTGGGCTACGGCGAGGTCGCCAAGGTGAACCCCGGCATCATTTATTGTTCCATCTCCGGTTACGGGCAGACCGGCCCCTATGCCGAAAAACCGGCCCACGACCCGCAGATACAGGGCATGAGTGGCCTGATGGACATCAACGGAGAAGAAGGCCGCCCGCCCGTAAAAGTCGGTTTCTACGTCGGAGACCTGGTCACGCCCATGTTCGCCTGCTACTCCATCTTGGCCGCTCTGCGGGAGAAGGAACGCACCGGCCAGGGCCAATACCTGGACGTATCCATGATGGACACCCTGGTGTCGATGATGTTTATGGAGAACCTGGAAGAGACCATCGCCGACGGCCAGCCCCTGCGCACCGGGAATATCAGCCGCAGCGGGCCCACCGGTTTATATCAAACTAAGAACGGCGACCTGTCTCTCACTGTCACCAGCGACGACCAATGGGGACGCCTTTCACGGGCCTTGGAGGCGCCAAACCTCCTGGAGGACCCACGCTTCAGTGATTACGCGGCCCGCACCGTGAATGTCGAAGACGCCCGCCAAGAGATCCAGCGCCTGATCGGCGCGTTTACGCTGGAGGACGCCCTGAAACGCCTTGAAGAGTTCGACGTGCCCTGCGCCCCAGTGCGTACCGCCGAGCAGGTCATGAAGGACCAGCATTTTTGGGACCGGGGCACCCTGTTGCCCATGCTCCACGCCGCGATGGACCGCCCGGTGGAAGGAGTGGCCTCGGGCTTCCCCGTGAAATTCTCCGGCGGCGAGCTCCCCAAGGTCGCCGGCGCGCCCACCCTGGGCATGCACAACAAAGAGATATTCCACAAACTGCTAGGCCTAACCGGCCAAGACCTTAAACAACTCAAAAAAGACAAAGTAATCTAAAAGCCAAAAACTGACAGCCCCGATAGAATCGGGGCTGATAGCTGACGGCTAGGAGAACCTCCCCATGGCAACGGCCAGACCGCTGCGGACGTCCATGTACGTCCCAGGCAACAAGGAAGACTGGATGCGCAAAGCGCCCCAATACGGCGCCGACGCGCTGATCTTGGACCTGGAAGACTCGGTGCCGGTCCCCAACAAGGCGGAGGCCCGCGTATCCGTCCGCAAGATGTTGGAAGAACTGGGCGGCCAGAAACCCACGCTGACCGTCAGGGTCAACCGGCTGGAGACGGGCCTCACCGGCGGAGACCTGGAGGCGGTCACCTGTCCCCAACTTTACTGCGTGCTGCTACCCAAGGTCGAAAGCGCGGCCGACGTTGTAGAGGTCGACAACCTGCTGTCCCATTTCGAGCGCCAAGCTGGTATGGAGGTGGGTTCAATCTTCATCGACCCCGGCATGGAGACCGCCCAGAGCATCCGCCTGAGCTACGATATCGCCACGGCGTCGCCCCGGGTGGCCCACATGGGTGGCAGCGGCGGAAAGGGGGGCGACACGGCCCGTTCCATCGGTTTCGAGTGGACCCAAGAGGGACTGGAAACCCTCTATCTGAAGTCCAAAGTATTGATCGACGTCCGCGCCGCCGGGGTGCCTTATCCCATGAGCGGCGGCTGGATGGACATCCACAACCTGGACGGCCTCCGGGCGCTGGCCACCCAATTGAAACAGTTGGGCTACACCGGCATGCACCTGATCCACCCCTCCCATGTCCCGGTGGTGAACGAGGTGTTCTCCCCCTCTCCGGAGGAGGTCAAGCACTGGCAGGGCCTGGTCGCCGCCATGGAGGAGATGCGGGCCGCCGGCGGGGCCGCCGTCACCTTTGACGGAGATATGGTGGACATCGCCCACGAAGCGACCGCCCGCACCATGTTGGCCATAGCCAAGGAGATGGGGGTGGAAGGGGCCTGATCCACCCCGGCCCATGACTCAAGAGATGGAGCGGCGAATATCCCTGGAAGGCTGCGTAAATTTTCGAGACTTGGGCGGATATCCCACAACTGATGGGCGGACTGTGAGATGGCGGCGTTTGTTTCGCAGCGACTCGCCGAGTTCGCTGACCGAAGCCGATGTGGAAACCATTACCGGAAGCCTGGGAGTGCTATCTGTCGTGGACCTGCGGAGCAACGGGGGCGAAACCTCGAACGACGGCCGGGGGCTTCTGGCCCATTCCGGTATCGGGTACCACCAATTTCCGTTTCTGGAGCGCCGCGGGTTCCTGCCGCCAACATCCGGTGAAGAGGTGGAAAAACGACTGACCGACATGTACCAGTGGGTCTTGATGAATGCGGGCAGTCTGGTGGCCCAAGCCTTCGCCACGCTGGCACAGCCGGTTAACCAACCGGCTCTGTTCCACTGCAGCGCTGGGAAAGACAGGACCGGCCTACTGGCGGCGACCATTCTAGATGTGCTAGGGGTCGGCCGGGAAGACATCGTGAACGACTTTCTGGCGACCAATGAAGTGATCGACGCAATCCTGGCGCGCCTTCAAGGAATGCCCGGCTTCTTGGGCTCCACCAGAGAGGGGATCATGGCCCCGAGGTCCGCGATCGAGAAGTATCTGGACGTAACCCAAAGCGAATTCGGCGGCTCCGAGGCCTACCTGGTCCACCACGGAGTCCAACAAAGCATCATCGACGGCTTCCGGGAGTCGATGCTGGAGTGATAGCTGTCGGGTGACAGCGATCAGCCTTGGGCTAATCGGGGAGATTCTTCTTGACTACTTTCGTTCTCGTACACGGCGCATCCCACGGGTCTTGGTGCTGGGACAAGGTTGTACCGTTGCTGGACGCCCAAGGGCACCAGGTTGTCGCCGTTGACCTGCCCGGCAACACCTACGGGGAGTTCGATATTCCTCCAGCCCAGGTCGCGCTGGACACCTACGCCCAACACGTCTGCAAGGTGCTGGACCAACTAGACGAGCCGGTGGTCTTGGTGGGTCACAGTCTAGGCGGTCTCACCATCACCCAGACCGCCGAGTACCGCCCCGATAAGATCAAGTCGCTGGTCTACCTGACGGCCGTGCTGATCGGTCCGGGAGAAGCATTTATTCCGCTGGAGACCAGGGATGCCGAATCGATTCGAAAAGCCCTCGACCGGGAGGGAAAAAGCACTGTATCTGATGACCTTAGCACCGTTCATTATGTTGCAGAGGGCCTAAGGAACCTGTTCTACAACGATTGTTCCGACGACGATTTCGCCTGGGCCGATTCCATGCTGGTGCCCCAACCTCTTTCACCGTACATCGATATTTTGCACACAACAGAGGAAAATTATGGCCGGGTGCGCCGGGTCTTCATCGAATGTTTGAAAGACCAGGCGCTCTCGCCAGAATTCCAGAAAGAGATGTACACCAAGTTTCCTTGCGAGCGGGTCATGACGCTGGACACCGGCCACTCCTCGTTCTTATCCGCACCCGAGGAACTGGTGGCCCACTTGGTATCGGTTTAACGGCGCTTCGTAGCCAAACGAAAAAACCTTGGGTATCATTGCACCACCTGAATACAGCGGAATCAACCGGAGAATCGGAGGCGGCAATGGCTAACAAGAAAGGCACCGGCCTGATGATGATCGGGGCCGACATCCCAGCAGACATGGAAGAGGACTTCAACAAGTGGTACAACGAGGAACACCTGCAGGAACTGCTCGGTGTCCCGGGCGTTCTAAACGCCGCCCGCTACGAGGCGACCAAGAGCGGCCCAAAGCACCTGGCCGTCTATGAACTGGAGAGCGTCGACGTGGTGAATACCGACGCATTCAAAAACCGGCCACGCACCGAATGGGGACAGCGGGTGTCTCCCAGCATCATCGGCGCCAACAACATAAATCTGGTCCTAGAGATGATCCACCCGGCCGCGCTTACCGATGATATCGCCAACAGCGACATGGCCGATGCCCTGCAGATCGGCCGGATGGACGTCCCTCCCGCCAACGACGACGAGTGGAACAAATGGTACAGTGGTGTTTACGTCCCCAACTATGAAAAGGCGCCTGGATGCATCCGCGGCCGCCGTTGGAGGGCCTTGCGGGGCGCGCCTCGATACGCCACGGTATATGAGTTCGAGGACGAGAACGTTTCGGAGACCGCCGAGTGGTTGAAACAGCGGGAGATTCACCCCGACAACGGCCGGATGCGGGACCTAATGACCCACGCGGATGGCTCGCCCGGCATCTGGAAGAAGACCTTCCAACTTTAGGCCACCTACTCGTTCAAGCATTGGGCTTGGAGAGAAGCGCCGCGCCTGAAAACCCCGCAAGACATCCGGGCGCGGACTAACTGCCACATGGACGCAACTGAACAGCCCACCTTCTCAGCACCGGGTCACGGCCACAACCACCGTTCCGCCAGCCGGCGCAGCCTCAGCATCTCCTTGGCGCTGATCATGGTCTACATGGTGGTGGAAGTGGTTGGCGGTCTAATCTCAGGCAGCTTGGCCCTCTTGGCCGACGCCGGGCATATGTTGACCGACGCGGCCGCCATCGGCCTGGCCTTGCTGGCCATCTGGATCTCCGGGCGTCCCGCGTCCATAGAGCAGACCTTCGGCTTTCACCGCACCGAAGTCTTGGCGGCCATGTTGAACGCCTTGAGCCTGTGGTTCATCGCCGCCTTGATCTTCTTCGAAGCCTCCCGGCGCTTAGACGACTCCCTCGATGTCGACGGCGGCCTGATGTTAGGCGTGGGCGCCGTGGGCCTGCTGGTAAACTTGGCGGCCGCCTGGGTCCTGCACCGGTCGTCCGGGGAGAGCCTGAATGTGGAGGGCGCGTACCTGCACGTGGTCGCCGACCTCCTGGGCTCAGTGGCCGTGGTGGCCGCGGGGGTTTTGGTGCTGTCCTTCGGTTGGGACATCGCCGACCCGATTTTCGGCATCGTCATCGGAGTGCTGATCCTGGCCAGTTCCCTCCGGTTGCTCTGGAAGGTCGTCCATGTTCTGATGGAGGGGACACCTGCCCACCTGGACCTGCACCTGCTGTGCCAACGACTGGAGGAATTGGAGGGGGTGACCGGCGTGCATGACATCCACGCCTGGTCCATCACGACCGGATACGACGCATTGAGCGCCCACGTCACTGCCGACGCCGCAGTGATGAAGGACCCAAACCCGGTATTGCAGCGGCTGCGGGAGATCGCATCCAGCGAGTTTGGCATCGGACACGTGACCATCCAGTTGGAAGATTCCATGGAAGGCTGCGCCGAAGACCATCATATCGAACACCCAGCCGTATATGCCTCGGGTCAGCGGCATGACGAATCCTGATCCGGCCCGGTTTCCGTATATGATTGGGTCCTGACGAATGAAAATAAGGATGACCAGCATCAAACTGAGAATTACCAGTCTGGCGGTTCTTGTTCTCGCGCTGCTCTTGACCGCGCCGCTTTCTTCCGTGTTTGCCCAACAGGAAGACCCCGTCGGCACGCATAGAGGAGTGAACATCATTGCCGGTCCTCACGCCGTGAGGGTCGTGATGGTGAACTCCAACTTGGCCGCCGGGTTCCTCCAGATAGCCCTGTTCATCACCGACGCCTCCACCGGAGCGACGGTGGCGGACGCCAGGGTGGTCCTCATGGCCAATAACGAAGACCAGGACTATGAGGGATGGGCCACGGCCCACAACTCGCCGGCCCTACCGGAGCGGTACGACGTCCGCATGAACCTGGGGTCCACCGGCGAATGGATCATCGACATAGAGGTCTCAAGTTCCTTGGGCCGAGGCGGAGCTACCGCCTTGACTCTGGTAGTCCCGGCCCTCAACCGTTACACCAGTGGCAGCCTGGTCTTTTTCGCCATATTTGGCGTGCTGATGCTGGGCATCGCCTACATCGTTTGGAGTGCGAAGCGGGAGAACCGGCGGCGCCGCCTGGCGGAACAGGTTGAGACACAGGCCGATCTATGATGAGAGCCGGACGAACGATACTGCTGGCGCTGTCCGTGTTGGCCCTGCTGCAACTGCTCTGGGCCGTGCCTGCTGTTCACGCCCACCAAGGCATCGAAGCCGGCCAGAACCCCTTCACCGCCTGGAACTGGAACCCTCTGGTGACCGTGCTGCTGCTGATGGTTGCCTATCTGTACCTGAACGGCCTCAGCAATTGGCATCGGCCCAGCCATCCTATCAGCCGTTGGCAGAGGGCGTCCTTCTTCACCGGCCTGTTCCTGATCTTCATCGCCCTGCAGTCGCCCTTGGACAACCTGTCTGAGCACCTGCTGTCGTTCCACCAACTGCAGCACTTCCTGCTGCGGATGATGGCGCCTTTGCTGGTGCTGCTGGGCGCGCCGCTGACGCCGATACTTCGGGGGTTGCCGCCCTGGGTGTTGCAGGGATTCGTCAAGCCCACGGTGCGTAACTCCCTGGCCCGGGCGGTCTATGAAAAACTTACCAATCCGGTAATCTCAGTCGCCTTATTCATGGGAGTGCTTTACCTGTGGCAGTTCCCCGGCGGGTTCAACCTGGCCCTGCGCAACGAGTTCGTCCACGCCATTATGCACATGACTATGATGTCCTCCGGCTTTATCTTCTACTGGGCGGTCATCGACCCCGCGCCACGCCGGTCCAGGGTCCACTACGGCGTGCGGGTGCTTTATCTGGGGCTGATCGTGATTCCA
>JADFPD010000064.1 GCA_022562475.1 Chloroflexota bacterium
ATCGCTGAGGTAACGGCGGCAAAGGCGGAAACCGTTGGAGTCTAAGGAAAGGATTTGAAAAACCTTCAACCCAGGGACGGCCCCTTCCTCGTAAGGAGGCACGGCAAAGAATTGATTGGGGCACTACGGCCGTATTACCGCGGCACCTCTTGTGAGAGGGGGCCAATCGCCGGCTCTGGTCCCCCCTCAGGTTGAATTTGGGATAAACGATCTAGGGAACCATTCACCAAGATAAGGAGGGACTCAATGTACGACGCAATCATAGTTGGCGCCCGATGCGCGGGTTCGCCTACCGCAATGCTGCTTGCCCAAAAAGGCTACCGGGTTTTGCTGGTGGACCGGGACACATTCCCCAGTGACATCATGTCGACACACTAGATCTGGCAGCCCGGGATGTCCAAGCTCAAGGGTTGGGGCCTGATGGATAAGGTGTTCGACTCCGGTAGCCCGCCAATCTCTGAAATCACCTTCGATATAGGACCTCTGGTCCTGAAGGGAAACGCGCCACCAGCGGAAGGGGTGGCGGAGATGTGCGCGCCCCGCCGCATCGCGCTCGACAAGATTCTGGTGGATGCTGCCGTGGAAAGTGGCGCTGAGTTGAGGGAAGGTTTTTCGGTACAAGATCTCGTGGTTGACGGCGGCCGGGTCACCGGAATCCGGGGCCGGAGTCAAGGCGGTTCCACAGTGACCGAGGAAGCCCGAATCGTGATCGGCGCGGACGGGCCTAATTCCATCGTTGCCCGTAACGTCGATGCCCCGAGTTATGACGAAAGGCCGTTGCTCAGTTGCTGTTACTACAGTTACTGGAGTGACGTACCCACAGACGGCTTGGAATTCTATTCGAGGGGGTCGCGCGTGATCTTCGCTTTCCCGACCAATGGCGGGCTTACGGAAATTGTAACTTTTTGGCCGAACAAAGAGTTTCACGAGTATCGCGCTGACATAGAAGGAAATTATTTGAAGACCGTCGACCTTGTGCCGGCGCTCGCCGACCGCGTTCGAAACGGACATAGGGAAGAGCGTTTCATGGGCTCGGCCGAGGTCACCAATTTCTTCCGCAAACCCTTCGGGCCAGGCTGGGCGCTAGTAGGAGACGCCGGCTATCAAAAAGATGCGGTAACGGCCCAGGGAATCACCGACGCCTTCAAGCATGCGGAGCTTCTGGCCGGGGCCATCGACGAAGGCCTGTCGGGGAACCGGCCTCTAGATGAGGCGCTGGCCGGCTACGAACAGGAACGGAATGAATCGGTAGCCCCAATATATGATTTCACCTGCGGGTTCTTGAGCACGCTGGAACAGCCCCCGCCGGAAATGCAGCAGCTCTTTGGGGCCCTGAGCGGAAATCAGAAAGAGACGAACCGCTTTTTCGGCACCCTCGCCGGCACGGTACCTATTCCGGAGTTCTTCTCACCGGAGAACATGCAGCGGATCATAGGTGAGGCCCAAAAAGGTTGATCTCGTAACGGGTGGCCGCACACCAGTTATATTCTGGACCGATGGGAGGGGTCTTGTTGAAGTTAGATCTGACGCCCAACCGTCCAATGGTGTAGCTCAATGCTAATGTTCAACCGGGCGGCTGACTGACCGGGCAGGGGCGTGCCACCATCACGGCGATGAATAGGGCCCATCAGAGACGAGATTGTACCTAAAGCGTACGTATGGCCGCCCAGCCCAGCAACGCGGCCGCCAGTAGCGAACACGATTCGCAAGTATGTTCGCATGCGGGCTGAGAAGATCGAGAGGGAAAAGACACGATATCAATATCTCCGCTGGCCATCTTCAGCGAGTTGGGCATGCGGCCGTTGATGGAGCGCGTCCTGTCCCGGCGGGAGATCTTAAAGGCGTAGATCGGTTTTCGTCAACCTTCGCCATTCTGATTACTACGATTTTGTCGAAGTGTAGATGTTAAACCGGTGCGTCGATTGCGTTCTCGGCACCTCGGTGGCAATGAAATGCCAGCGTTTGTGGATGATTCGCTCGGAACACCAATCGCTCAGTAATGCCACCGATGCCACCATCTTTCACGACCTACTAACCCGCGCGAGCGAGTCTATTTTCCCTGTTGCAGCCGCGCGAATATCCTAAACGAAACGGCCATGGTTTATCACTGCTAAACATACATCCCATTGTGCACGAAATTCTGGTAGGCGTGCATTGGACGGGTAAGGTGTATCCAGTGCCTCACGGTCCCGTGCCGCTGGTGATCTTCACGCAGTCGCCGCGTCCCCGCATCCATCGCATCGAGCAACCGTAGGGAACGGCCGTGTGGCTGGGGTAGGGCGAGATGTCAGTCCCTTATGGCGCTACGAATTCTGATAACAATATGGTAAAGTGTGCCATCAATCGGTTTAGAGGGATGAATGCAACCAATCGAGACCGAAGCAAAATGGAGATAGTAATGCTTTTTCACGTTACAAACGAACACGACCACGAATCATGTCCAGGAAGAGGTGGGCTAGGATCCGACGAAGCGCGAGAGGCTCAGAAATGGCTTGAAGGCAATGAGGACGTGAAGGTGCTTGGAGTGTGGGGACACCAGCCTTCTCATAAGTCTTTCGCCATCATAGAGGCAAGTGACTTTGCCGCCGTGACAGCCCTCCTACGTAGTCAGATGCTCATCGGAAAAACCGAAGTTCTGCCGGTAAATGACAACATAGCTACAAGAAAAGAGCGAGGTCACTGGGGACAGTAGCGGCGCGTGTCATAATGCGCCTGCCAGGGAGCTGGAACCAGGCCGGTGCGCGTGTCCTGGCGACAAACCCGTTCCGGCAACAAATCTCCCGTCTGACCCCACCCTACTTCACCAGGGGTAGCCGCATGCCAACGGGCTATTCATGGCCCTCAACCCCCCGTTTCAGGCGCGGAGATTTTAACGATGCCCCTAACGTGAGGGTAAACTCCAGTAATCATTGTTGACCCAATGAGGAAGGCCGGTAGCCTCAGGTAATCCGACCAGCAAGGAGCATACCATGAGCGTAACCTTGTCGCTGGACGCTGTCTATGATCTAGCCGTTCGTGCCTTAATCGGATCCAACACCAGTCGCACGAATGCCTACCCAGTGGCGAATTCCATACGCGATGCGGAAGCGGATGGATTTCATGGAGGAGGTTTGGGGCATTTGCCACAGTATTGCGAGGATGCACGGAGTGGCAGGGTTGACGGTCACGCCTCACCAACATGGGACAAGACAGCGGATGCGGCAATACGCATAGACGCGCATCATGGTTTTTCGCATGCAGCCTTTGCCGTCGCACACCAACCGCTGGTCGAACTGACGCGACAGACGGGTATCGCAGCATTGAGCATCTGCCATTCCTATGATGCAGCTATCCTGGGTTACTTTGTGGAGACGCTCGCACGGGACGGACTGGTCTCGCTGGCGTTTGCCAACTCGCTTTCCCCCTCCATTGCCCCTTGGGGAGGGAAGGAACCGTTGTTTGGCACCAATCCGATGGCATTTGCTGTTCCCCGCCAAAACGGCGATCCAATGGTCGTCGATCAGTCGTCGAGTGTGGTGGCGAGAATGGTCGTCCGGCAACATGCGGAGCAGGACAAGCCGATTCCCGAAGGGTGGGCGTTTGACAAGGACGGTCGACCGACTACGGATGCCTGGGCAGGACTGGAGGGGAGCATGGCTCCATTCGGGGATTACAAAGGGGCTGCCCTCGCTCTGATGGTGGAAATCTTGTCGGCAGGCGTAACGGGTTCGAGTTTTACGTTTGAGGCGTCTCACACTGCAAATCATCGTGGTGACCCACCCAATCTCGGTCAGTTTCTGATTACCATTGATCCGTCAGCGTTCGGGGGCACCGACTTTGCAGCGCGTCTGGAGACGCTGTTCTCGGCGATGTTAAGTCAGGAGGGCGTTCGGCTGCCTGGAGACCGTCGCATTGCGAATCGTGTACAAGCCCAGAATGAAGGGGTTTCCATCAGCGAGGATCTGCACAGACGTTTGCTCGACTATTGCTGAGAGGCCCAGAAGTGCAGAGAGTGATATAAGATTACGCTTTTCTTATCTGGGAACCCAAACGAACCAAAGTAACGTCACCCTCTTCCGGTTTGAATCGTGTCATAATACCGGCAACTTTCTAGGCAGATACCGCATGAACGACCAGCGAAAAACCAAGAAGCAGCTACTGGAAGATTTGGCTCTAGCACAAGAACGCATTGAGCTAGAACGACAACGCTCAATGGTGCTTCAAGAAGTCTCTAACAAAGTGGCTGCGGCCCACGACACGGACGAGGTGCTGGGCCTGATCGTGAACGAGGCTGCCCGGCTTCTCGGTGCGTCAGGCGCGTACATAAGGTTGCTCATTGGTGGCGTGTTGGTGCCCAGTGCTGCCACTGAATCCACGACGGCGTATCTTGCGGAGGTAGGTGATGCTCACCCGTCCCTCCGGGTCGAAGAAGGGACCAGCTTCATGGGTCAAGTGATGGCCACCAAGAAACCTTGGGTCTCAGATGATGTGACGCTAGATGAGTTGGTAACGGCTGTTGGGCGTCACAAAAATCAAGAGCATGGATTTCACGGAACGGCTGCGGTTCCTCTACTGGCCAATGACCGGTCAATCGGCGTCCTCGTTGTAAACGATACTCGTATCCGCGTTTTCACCGACGATGAAGTTTCCCTCCTATCCGCCTTCGCCGACCAAGCTGCGTTGGCTCTGGAGAAGGCACGGCTCCTGAACGAAGCAGAAACCGAGAGGGAACGCTCGGACGCCCTCTACCGTGTCTCAAATTTGCTTGCCGGCGCCCATGACACGGAAGAAGTTCTGGACCTGATCGTGAACGAGTCTGCCCGGCTCCTTGGCGCCACCGCCTCCTTTATGCGGTTGTTGGAGAATGACCTATTGGTGCCCAGTGCCGCCACAAAATCGGCAGCAGAGTTTCAAGCTCAGGATGCCGTATCAAGGCCGACGATCGCGGTTGGAGAGAACACCACCGTTTTCGGCCATGTCGTGGCCACCCAAAAACCCTACGTCACGGACGACGCCGCGGAAGAAGAGTTGGTGCCCGCGGAGGTGCGCAAAAGGGTGAAACTTCATGCTGCCGCCACGGTTCCCCTGCTGGCCGATGACCGGTGTTTAGGTGTGCTGACAGTGATGGACCAGCGCGTTCGCCACTTCACCGACGATGAAGTCTCTCTCTTGACCGCCTTCGCCGACCAGGCATCGCTGGCTCTAGAGAAGGCACGGCTGTTGAACGAGGCGGAGACCGAGAAGGAACGTGCAGAGACTGAAAGAGAACGGTCGGATGCCCTCTACCAGGTCTCTAATAAGCTGGCGGGCGCCCACGACACCGACGAAGTACTGGACTTAATCGTGAATGAGGCCGCCCGGCTGGTCGGAGCCTCTGCTGCCTATATTCGTTTGTTGGAGGGCGAATCATTGGTGCGGAGAGCCGCCACGGAGTCGGTTAAGAGCACAGGTTCAACGGTGAAGGTGCTCGCTGTTGGGGAGGGCGTGATGGGCCACGTCATGGCCAGCAAAAAACCTTGGATCATGGAGAACACGGCAGAAGAGGAGCTTTTATCTGCGGTATTGCGCTCCGAGGTCCAAGCGGACGGCATTGTCTCCGCAGCCGTGGTCCCTCTGATTGCCAACGACCTGTCCATAGGCGTGCTCTCTGTGATTGAAACACGCATCCGCCGCTTCACCGATGACGAAGTGGCACTCCTGACCGCCTTCGCCGACCAAGCTGCTCTAGCCCTAGAGAAGGCACGGCTCCTTAACGAGGCTGAGACAGAGAGGGAGCGCGCGGAGACCGAGAGAGAACGGGCGGACGCCCTCTACCGAGTTTCCAACCTCCTAGCCGGTGCACACGACACAGATGAAGTGCTGGAACTTATCGTTAACGAGGCCACTAGGCTCCTTGGCGCAACCGGTGCCTTTATTTGGTTGGTGATTGGTGACGGGCTAGTGCCCAGTGCCTCCACAGAGTCCACGGAAGCATTCCTCGCTGATGACAGCATTGCTAACCCAGGGCACAAGGTGGAGCAAGGCACCAGCGCGGTCGGCCACGTGATGTTCACCAAGAAGCCCTATACGATGATTGATGCCACGAATGACGAATTGGTAACGCCAGAAAGCCGCCGATTGGCCAAAAAGCATGGCTTCCATGGCGTGGCGCTCAGTCCTCTCGTGGCCAACGATCGGTCAATCGGCGTCCTCATTGTTCTGGACGCGCGCATCCGACAATTCACGGCAGACGAAGTTTCGCTCCTGACCGCTTTCGCTGACCAGGCTTCGCTGGCCCTGGAAAAAGCCCGGCTGTTGAATGAGGCGGAGGCCCGAGAGCGGCAGGCCACCCGACTCTATGAGGTAACCACACAACTGGCCTCCAACCATGACCTGAACAGCGTGTTGGACCTGATTGCTGCCAGTGCAGTGGAATTATTGGAGTGTGAGGCTGCCATGGTTACCCGGTATGACGATCAGAAGGGGGGCCTTGTGCCGGCCACCCTGTACAAATTCGATGACGAATTGGCAGAGTTGATGCAGAGCGTGGTCATCGCGCCCGGAACCGGCACGGCCGGAAAGGCTTTTCAAGAACGCCGTGCGGTTTGGTCTCGTGACCTTTCCCTCGGTTTGACGGACCAGATTGGATTGGCCGCCAGAACCCAGGGAATCAAAGCGGCCCTGTCCGCGCCGATCATTATCCGCGATGAACCCTACGGGACCTTAACGATCCGCCATAGCGAGGCCCGAGATTTCACCGACTCTGATATCCGTATCATGGAATCCTTGGCCGACAGTGCGGCAGTGGCCATCGGCAACGCACGGTTCATCGAGGAAACCCAGCAGGCCCGCGACGATGCCGAAGAAGCCAACCGTACCAAGAGCCAGTTCCTGGCCAACATGAGCCACGAACTGCGCACCCCGCTTAACGCAATCATCGGCTACAGCGAGATGCTGCAAGAAGAAGCCGAAGACCTTCAAAACGAGGAGTTTGAGGAAGACCTGGAGCGAATCAACGGCGCTGGCAAACACCTGCTTGGCCTGATCAATGATGTGCTGGACATCTCCAAGATTGAGGCCGGGGCCATGGACATCTACCTGGAGACGTTCCCTGTTGAGCCCTTGGTTAAAGACGTGGCCACCACCATGCAGACTTTGGTGGAGAAGAACTCCAACACCTTGGAGATAGATTGCCCCGATTCAGTGGGATCAATTTACGCCGATACCACCAAGATTAGGCAATGCCTATTCAACCTGCTGAGTAACGCCAGCAAGTTCACCGAGCAGGGAACGATCACCTTGACGGTCACCCGAGATAGCAAAGACGGAGAAGATTGGATCAACTTCGCCGTGGCGGACACCGGGATTGGCATGACCGAAGAACAGATGGGGCGGCTCTTTGAGGCGTTCGCCCAGGCAGAAGCCTCGACCAGGCGAAATTATGGCGGCACGGGGCTGGGGTTGGCAATCACCCGACATTTCTGTGAGATGATGGGCGGCACCGTATTGGTGGAAAGTGAAGCGGGGAAAGGGTCGACTTTCACGATGAAACTGCCAGCGGTTGTAGATGACTCGCTTGGAACACCGGTTCAAAAGTAGGGACCAACACACTGGCGTAAGTGTCTCAGGCAACAATTCTCCCGTCTGACCCCACACTACTTCACCAGGGGGTAGCCGCATGCCAACGGGACATCCCCAACTGAATTTCCCAATAATATTTCCGGCGGTCATATTAGGATGCCTAGCGTCCGCTAAGCCCTGCCGGGGTCCGACTGGCACGCTGTCTTCGATACTTACTCAGGCTTTCCATGTTCCGGTTCGGCTTAGGGAGCCGTAGGGTACTCTCAAGGGCGTTTGCCCAACACCTGTCGAATATCTGAAAGCAGTACGGGTATGTCCCCAGGCATCAAGAACTCATTGAAAAGTTGCTTCCCATCCATCTCGTCGTCGGACGTCATATTTGATGACCGCCAGGTTGGCGGGGTCTTTGGGTTGATGCCTGTAGATCCGTCGGGTGATTTCCGGATCGTGAATTTATTACCGTGAGCCACGGCGTGTCTGAGGAGCCGCAGATACTGAACTTCAAGAGGCCATCCACGGTGTGCATTCCCCCATCTAGCTCTGATGCGACCCTCAACCGATTGATACGCTGCTATGGTGCAAACACTGGCCACGTCCGTCATGTAGCCATTTATGTCCGTGTCAGTAGGGGGAGTTGGCGATCCATGTGAAAATGAGTCCTCCTCGAACTCTATCCTGTCGACCGCCCTCCCTTTTTCGATGGCCCGCGCGATGGGCAAAACCCTCAAAACCGATCCGCAAACTAGGCCTTGTAGAATAATGCCTCCTAGGCTCATTTTAATCCTACCTTGAGGGCTTTCTTTCAAGTCCTCAGGCTTGGTAATAGCCCGGACGCCTGTAACAGCAAGACTGAATGTCACCATTTGGTTGAAGAACCAATCATCACGAAGGAACTCAAATTCTTTGATTTCTGTCAAGGCAAACTTCCAGTTCTCCCTCGGAAAACGGCAGCCCCTCGGATTGTGCCTGAGAAACAGCCGTTAGGAAAAGTTCGTGGACAATCCGTGGACATTGCGACAAAACGCCTAGACCGCACCTGAGCAATCCAGGCCAATTTCGTTCCTACAGAGTTGGTGCCGGGAGAGGGACTCGAACCCACACACCCGTGAAGGTAGCGGATTTTAAGTCCGCCGCGTCTGCCATTCCGCCATCCCGGCATTTTAGGGGCTCAACCTTCAGGGCGATTCTGCGATCGGAAAGGGACCTGAGGAGCGGGTGGATAAGTTTCGAAGGGAAAGAGGTCAGCAAAGCCCCTGATTTGGACCTGTGGGGCTCCCGTTTGTTGGAGGCGACGGGCGGATTCGAACCGCCGGATAGAGGTTTTGCAGACCTCCGCCTTAACCACTTGGCTACGTCGCCCCGATAATCCATACGTCCGGATATCGCTACTTGGTGCCGAGGGTGGGATTTGAACCCACACGAGCTTACGCCCACGGCCCCCTCAAGACCGCGTGTCTACCAGTTCCACCACCTCGGCCCAGCCGCGCGCGCCGGTATTATATCACCTCTTAGGCATGGCGGCACCCATATTTAAGCCTGGGAGCACGCCCGGCTCGACCCGGTGCACACCCACGCAATCTAACCTTTATAATGGTCCCATGTCCCGGGAACCGCGCCGCAAACAGGTAAGTCTCAGGGTCTTCGACAACGAGCCCACGGCCCGGATGGCGGAGCAACGCCTCCAGATCGAGGGAATACCCTGCCTAGTTCGTTCGCTACGCGGCGGTCCCGGCCTCTGGGGAACCGCCTATAATCTGCCCCATGACCTGCTGGTTTACGAGGGCGACGAGTCGCGGGCCCGGGAAGTCTTGGAATATGTGCCCCAAGAGATGATTGACCGGCAATGGGAACAAGAAGGCGGAAGGCCGAGCCCGCTCATGCCGCAGTGGATGGTCATTGTAACCATCATCGCGGTCGCCTCATTCATAGCCCTGACCGTGGTGATAGCGAATCGGGCGGTCGGTTAACCGCATCGCATAGACGGCCCTCAGACGCCCGGCATCTCGCCGGCGTTCCTGTGGGCGAAATCCAATATTGGTAGGCGTTCTCGATGCAGAAAATACCCCTCGGTCCCGTGCGCGCCATCACCTTCGACATGTACGGCACGTTGCTGGACCTAGCCGCCAGCTTTGCCGCGGGATTCGACGAATTCCTAAAGGCCAAGGGCTATCCCGGCAGCGCCGGCGACGTGGTCCAGGCCTGGGAGGCCGCCTACCTTCACGAGAGCAATGTGGATTCCCTTTTGGGCCGCCCCCGCACACCCTTCGAGACCGTCCGCCGGGTGACTCTCAGCCAGCTTTTCTTCAAGCTAAAGATCGCCCACACCAAGGACGACATCGAGCAACTGGTTACCACCAAGGCCACGCCGACCCTCTTTCCTGACGTGAAAGAGCACCTGACCCGGTTGCAGGGTCTGGGCAAGTATCAGATGGCGGTCCTGTCGAACGGAGACCTGGAGTCCTTGGACCGCGCGGTCAGTGGACTGGGTATACCCGTCGGCCGGGCGATCTCCGCCGAGCAGGCCGGCTACTACAAGCCCCATGCCGGGGTGTACCAACATGCCGTCAAAGAGCTGGGGCTGCCGGGCGAGCAGGTGCTTCACGTCGCCGCCCACGCTTGGGATATTCGAGGGGCCAGAGCGGCAGGGATGGCCGGGGCCTACATCAACCGCTACGGCATACCCTACATCGACGCCGACGGCTCCCAGGCAGACCTGGAAGTGCCCGGCTTGGCGGAACTGGCCGACCGGCTGACCCAGACCTAACAACTAGCCGGAAAGATCTAGAACGCTGATGGCCGGTGTGGTGGGCGGGACTGCCTCGACCGATGGCCGGACGTCCTCGATGTGAGGAGGAAGCAGTGTCTACAAGGTTGGGCATCGAACTGGTTTTGGAGCCCGCATTCACCGCAAGGGCCTACCGCATCCGGAATATAGTGTGCGGCCAGTATGCCTCGTGGGCGGCCGAGATGCACATGCTGCGGATGAACGTGGTCAGTTATTTCCAGTGTTCAGACTCGGTGCTGGACCACCTGGCCCATGGCGTCGGCCGCTTGGCTGAAGAGAGCCGACAGCGCAGCCCCCGGTTTTCCATCGATTGCCGCGGCGTGGCCAGCGGGCGCAACGGCGAGGACGGGGGGCGCAACAATGTCTATCTGGACTTCGAGCAGACCGGACCCAATCATCCCCTCACTGTGCTCCACCGCGACGCCATAACCATGGTGGATGAACTGCCCGGCGCGGAGCTGCCACCGGAGCGAGGCGATTTCCACCCCAAGATCAACCTCATGGAATACGCCGGTCTGCCGTCGGCGGTCTTGGCGGATGCCACCGATTTCGCCAAAGGCGTGGCCATCGACGTGGGAGTTCCTTCGGTGGCCCGGGCCTGGAGGCTGGCACTGCTGCGTTACCACTCGGAGGCTGCCGGCGATGACTGGAGCCACGGCAGTTGGGCGTCCGACCTCCGCTGGGAGCACCTCTCCAGCTACGTTCTCTAGCTAGCCCGAGCGGGGGAATCCCCTAAATCCCCCTTTACCAAAGGTGAGTATCCCTTCTCTGTAGAAGTGGATGCCCACGCCGAATTAAAGGGGGTAATTATGAAAATCTCATTCGGTTGGCGGAGAGGGTCTCACAATAAAGCCACCATCCCAGTTGGTTTCGACGAGAGCCTGTCGCAAGGGTTCATCGAGGGGCTTCAATGGCCAGATGACATCGTTCTCGTAGGGAAAGATGATTCGCAAATGCTTTCTTATGAGCTCACTGGGTATGATGCGGGATTTATTTGTGATGAAGCCAATGAAAATCCCAATCAACACACTTCCGATGGTAAATACTACAAATTGCGCGTGTGGAAAACTGAGACGCTTACCTTCGGCGTCGAGAATAAAGATGTCCTTTAAATCTATTGAGGCCATCCCTTCACCTTCATATGTTCCAAACCATACAAACGTATTGGGCGGCGCTGTTTGATGTTTATAGAACCAATCAAGGTACATGGAGGGGACTTCCTGGCTCCCGTGGTAACGAAAGATTATGGCGGTCTTTGTCGCCCATCTAGCGAGTGCAATTTGATCATCTTGACCAAGGGTATATTTGCCCGCCAAAAGCGATTCAATGATGGGCTTGACCTCTTTCTCCATGTCGCCCATCCATCCGTTGTTACACGGGACGCACACACACCGAACTGTCAAGTTGATATTATTAACGAAGCGTCGGTTCTGACGTACGATTTCGCCGTCGACCATGCGGTAATCGTCAATGTAGATAATCCTCTCGCCGGTCGGCGGCGTGAGTCGCGCTTCGACAATGGTTGGAGTCAGCCAAGCACCGAGAAGATGCTCTTTGGAAAGCGGCTGTCCGCCACAGAAAATGCATTTCTTAGGTCGTGGCATGAGTTAAAGCCATTATGGTGGCGGGAAGAAGCCAGCAAATCTTGGGAGCGTGTCTTCACGGATGAACTTACCTATGTCCTGGAGACGAAAGAGGTCAACGCCGTTTGGGTAAAAGGCGGGTACGCCGAACGTTATTTGAAAGGTGAAATCTGGCTCGAAGTTCACTTCGGGGTCCGCGCTAATGGGAACTTGCACTCTTATATGGCGTGCATTGAGGCGGTGGATACTTCCTCCGGGAATGTTCCTTACAGGAGCATTGACGACGGTAGCTATTGGAACCAAGAGTTGATGTTTATCACGGTTGGACATGAAGGCCAACACCGCGAGAGGATGTTTGTCGGCAAGAATCCCGTCGTGGTGCGGTTGCAATGCCTTGATTTCTTTCTGGGCGGGTCCGGGCATCTGCCGAATCATCTTGTCGAAACTTTTTTGGTTCCCTGCATGGGGCGGTTTCGGGAAGATTGGGAAGCCGGTGCTTCGCGCTGGGCTCTTGGTGGTGAGTCCTGCGAGAGACCACGCCAAATGGTCAAGGGCACTCCGCATGTTGTGGGCGATATCGCCCAAGATGATGCCCCAGCGTCTAGGCGGCATACGAAGAAACCGGAAATCATAGACATAGTATCCATCTTCCGGCAACTCATGTCTGACCATTCGATAGGGCTCGCGATAGGCGAATCCATCCATTTTTCTCTTGAGTTCGTGCAGATGTTTGTCCGCCCGATTCAACTTGAGCCAGGTATTCTCCAGTGGATGGCTCATACGCTATACTCCAATGGTGAAGAAGAAAGACGACCATTCCACGACCCAGAAAACTCCTCAAGGGCACGAGATTCCCGTGCCCACAAAGGAAGAGTTCGAGACGGCCTTAGACAAGGTGGCGAAGCCGGAGAAGAAATCACCGACTCGCCGCCCGAAGAAGGACTAACTCGAACATCGCCCGACCATCATCCCGATGGTTGTACCGCCAGGCATACTCATTCAGGTAGCCCTGAAGATGCTTAGTCGATACAGAGTGGTAGACCCCATCGATTCCACGCTTCACGAGAGACCAGAAGCCCTCAATCGTGTTCGTGTGAACATCCCCACTTACGTACACTTTGGCCGAGTGATTCACCCTGTCATGGGCGTAACCCTGCCGCCCCAAAGGGTCGTAGGAACTCATTTCATCGGTGTAAACTGTAGCAGTCGGAAGTACCCGTTCTCGGATGTGCGGCATCAGGGTAGCCCGGCTCGTGTTAGGAACCGTCACAGCAACGACCTTACCCTTCCGTTCGACCATGCCGAACACAGCCTGTTTGCCAGCCGTACCACGTCCACCAAGGCGTTCCCGCTTGGCGTGGTGCATGTTGGCCGCTTTGCCACCGAAGTAGGACTCATCAAGCTCTACAGTGCCGTCCAAAGGCTCGTCGGTCTGTTCCATCAACTCGGTTCGGATTTCTTTGGCGATTCTCCACGCCGTCTTGTAAGTCACCCCAAGCTCTCGCTCAAGTTGCTTAGCGGATATCCCGCATCGAGTGCTAGTCATCAGGTACATGGCGTAGAACCACAGGTGCAGGGAAGTAGACGACTTGTGGAAGATGGTTCCAGCGGTGGGGTGAAGGTGGTGCCCACAGATGGTGCAAGTCCACGATTGGCGTTGTTGCTTCGTCTCGTACCGTTTGAAGGGGCGTTCCGTCTCGCACTTAGGGCAGTCGGCGTTCTCGCCATCAGGCGCGTACCGACGCCGCCACAACGCTTGCAGACAGGTCTCGTCATCGGGGTACTCTTTCATGAATTCCACGAGGGAATATTGAGACTCCGAAGAAGTCGCTCGTTTGGGGTATTTCCTGTTTCCTGGGGCCATGATTTAATCTCCTTAACTGAAGGTATTTTACCAAGAATATGTTATACAGTCAAGGGATAATTACCTTTACCAAAGGGAGTCCGAGGGGGATTTTTGCCCATAATCCGCCGTCGTCCCTTCCCCCTCGCAAATGGGGAAGTTTAGGATGGGGCCGTTAGCCCGCTGGCAGTCCGTCAAACCCTGGGTTATCATGCTCTCAATCCATGGGTCCGGGCCTATAAGGACCCGGTTTTGAGAGAGGAGACCAGGTGATGAAGACTACCACTAAGCTACGCGAGATGATAAATTCGGACCGCCTGACCGTGGCGCCCTTCGTGCTCAACGCTTTCCACGCCAAGATCGCCGAGTCGGTGGGATTTCAGGCCGTTTACATGACCGGCGCGGGCACCTCCGCCGAGCGGGGGTTCCCCGACGTGGGCCTGCTGACCATGACCGAGATGGTTTCCAACGCCAAGTACATCGCCGGAGCGGTGGACATCCCGGTGATCTGCGACGCCGACACCGGCTACGGCAACCCGCTGAACGTCGGACGCACCATTCGCGAATACGAGGCTGCCGGTGTGGCCGGCGTCCACATCGAAGACCAGGTGTTCCCCAAGAAATGCGGCTTCTTCGCCGGCAAACAGGTCATCCCACAAGAAGAAGCGGTGCAGAAGATCAAGGCCGCCCTTGACGCGCGCACCGACCCGGATTTCGTGGTCATCGCCCGATGCGACGCTTATGCGGTCACGGGTTGGGAGGACACCATCAAGCGCTCCCACGCCTACATCGACGCCGGCGCGGACCTGGTGTTCGTGGACGGCATCAAGAGCCGCGATGACATTGAAAACTACACCAAGGACATGTCCAGCCTGCCTCGGATGTACAACGGCGACCTGGCCAACACCAAAGAGATGGACGCGCTGGGCTACAAGGTTATGATCTGCGGCAGCACCATCTGGCTGATCTACAAACAGCTTAAAGACTCCTTCACCGAATTGATGGAGGAGGGGGCCGTGAACCCAGAGCGGTACGGCACCCGCTGGGACGTGGCCGGGCTGATGGGCCTGGACGACATTTATGAGCTGGAGCAGAAGTACGGAGTGACCGAGGCGCCGGTGGCCTAAAGCAGATTCATGATTCCGGAAGCCATCGCGCGCGAATCTATTCCCAGGAGACGAGAATGCCGCGCTATCTAGTCCAGGGCAACTACACTCATCAGGGTTTATCTGGGTTGGTGGCCAGCCCCGAGGACCGCTCCGGGGTGATCAAAGCGCTCGCAGAGAGTGTGGGCGGCCAGGTCATATCATTCGACTACTGCTTCGGCGAATTCGATTTTGTGGGCGTCTTTGAGTTTGCCGACAACACCACCATGGCCAGTCTCGTGATGGCGGTTGGCAGCGCAGGTTCCATAACCAACGTGCGGACGACGGTGCTGATCTCGGTTGCCGACGGGTTCGCGGCAGCTCAGCGAGCCAAAGAAATGACCTACCGGCCGCCCGGCCAGTAGCGAGCGTTAGCTCCGTCGATCCGGCCTGTGCCGGAATCAAAGATGGAAGAGGAATTGCCCGCCGGATACCTTTCGTCCTGTCCTTCCTCGGAAGGACGCCGAAGGATGCGTGGTTGTACATGGCCGATGCGGAGTAGGTGGTTCGACGGACTCACCACGAACGGTCGGCTAGCGTAACCAACTTGGATTCAAGCGCAAGCCGGAATGACAGAGGGGACTTGGTGAATGCTGGGCCGGATGTCCGTCAGTGGTGGGCGCGGTCTTGAAAGTCCCGTTCCGTGGTCTCGGCCTCCACTTGCTGGTACTCGGGCAGGCTGATCAATGCTTCCACTTCGCTACGCATCTGCTGCACCTGTTGGGCGTTGATGCCGATGTGGCCGGTGTCTCGCAGGCTGGTATAGATGCGCCGGTAACCGTCAACGGCGGCGATGATCGGCGATGTGGCGTAGATGACGCACTGGTAGCCCAGGTCTTGGTATTCTTGGACCGAGATGTCATCGGCCCCGGCGATAACCAGCAGCGGCACGTTCGGAACGCCCTTGCGGAAGGTATCCAGGTCTTCACTTTCCCGCACGCCGCGGGGCATCACCATGTCCACCCCCAGGTCGCGAAGGGCGTTGCCCCGGCGTATGGCCTCGTCCATGTCGCCTTCCACGGCGGTGAACGCATCTGTCCGGCCGATGATCAAGAAATCGGGGTCGGTGCGCGCCCGTAGGGCATAGCTGATCTTCTGCAGAAATTCCTCCGCGGGAATCACGTGCTCCAAACCCGCGTGGTATGACGCCCGCTTGGGAAAGAATTGGTCCTCGATGTGGATCCCGGCAACTCCCGCCGCCTCGAAGGAACGGACCGTGTGCATGGCATGCACCGGCTCACCGTAACCGGCGTCGGCGTCGCAGATCACCGGCAGCGGCACTGATTTGACCACTTTTTCGGCCACATCGATCTGTTCGGTCATGGTCATCAGCGGCTCGGTCACGGCCAGATGGGCCCCGCTCATGTATCCGCCCGTGTAGATGGTGTCAAAACCCAGCGATTGGACCAGGCGGGCCGAAATGGGGTCGTAGGCGCCGGGGGCGACGATCTGCTCCCCGCTGTCGAGTTTTGCTCTAAGGTCTGTTCTGACTGACATGGTCAACTCCTCACTGCCGGGAATCAGATCGATCGAAGAGGCCGCCGCGGGTTAATCTGGGATCAGGGTCATGACCTCCCTGGAGAACCGCTCCATGTTTTCCTGGAGCTCAGGCACGGTTGCGCCCTGGAAGCCGATGATGAAGTTGGACACGCCCAGGTCCTGGTACTGACGCAGGTCGGCGGCTATCTGCTCGGGCCGGCCCTGCATCATGGGCCGTGAGCTTCCCGCGGAATCATTGAAGACGATACCCGTGCTGAAGGTAAGGGACACCGCGTCCTCCGGCCGGCCAGCTTCCACGGTCAGCTTTCGCAGACGGGCGATCTTTCCGGCAAGTTCTTCCGGCTCCAGGATGGCTGGTGGACGCAGTCCGATGGGCATCCAACCGTCGCCGTATTTGGCGGCCCGGCGGATGGCGGGGCCGGTGTGCCCGCCGATCCAGATGGGCGGGTGGGGTTTCTGCACCGGCTTGGGCTCAAACCCGCAATCGGATATCTGGTAGTACTTCCCCTGAAAAGACGGGCTCTCCTTGGTCCAGAGTTCCTTGTAGAGCTGGAGGTATTCGTCGGTGACCGCCCCGCGTTCCTTGTAGGTGTCCAGCCCCATGGCCTGGAATTCCTCTTCCATCCAGCCCACGCCCGCGCCCAGGATCACCCGGCCGCCGGACAGCACGTCCAGGGTGGACAGTATCTTGGCCGTGAGCACCGGGTTGCGGTACGGGATGATCAGCACGTGGGTGCCCAGCCGGACCCTTTGGGTGCAGCCGGCGATGAAATTCAGGGCCGCCAGGGGTTCGTAGTAGGGCTCGTCGGGCCGGAAGGTGGCGACGCCGTCGGCTGCGTAGGGGTAGAAGGAATCGACTTCCCTGGGCAGCACGATGTGGTCGCTGACCCATACATGGTCGTAGCCCAGGTCTTCGGCCCTTTGGGCAACGCTGCGGAGTTGTTCCGGGCCGGCCATCTCGCCCCGGCTGGGCAATGAGGTGCCAAATGTGACTGCCATCGATTCCTCCATCCACCACTCAGATACTGCCCCTGTTCAGGTTGGGGCCAGTGTAGCAGACCGCGGAACCGGCGGCATCAGAGAGGGTTAGTTGCGCTCTCTCTTGATCACGTAGGTGCCGCCGATGTAATCGTGCCAGCCGCGTTTCTTGGGGTCCCAGAGTACCCAGAGGAAGCCGACGAACATGATCAGGAAGACGATTATCTTCCCCAGGACTTCGCGCAAAAGGATCTGCTTCAACGTGGGTTGGTGGTCGTTGGCGTCCACGACTTGGAGCCCGAGCATCATCTTTCCGGGGGTTTGTCCCAATTTGTAAGTGAAGATCGTGTGGTAGCTAACGAAAAGGAATGGGAATATCCCTGGAATGTCGATGAAGGCAACAATGATCCCGCTCGCCAGCATCGGGGCCACGACATCGATGATGGCCGCGGCGAGCCGCGTCATGAAGCCGACGTATTTGGCATCTCCATGGATACCCGCATGCTCGGCGCCGCAATTGGGGCAGTAGCCGACCCCTGTGCGGAGCCGGGCCCCGCATTGAGGACAGGGAAAGGTGCTGGCCGGCTGGGCCCATGGACCCTTGGGCCGGTCGAGGGGAGCGGCGGCCACTTGTACTGCCGGCACGGCTGATTCAAAGGGCGGGCATAACGCGCAGGACCTCGTTGACGGGAAGAAGTGCTCCCGGCAAAGGGGGGTAACTCCGCATTTTGTGCAGTGGAGCGCCTCCTGCCTGGCCACGGGCACTCCGCAGGCCCGGCAGTAGGGGATGTAGTCGCCTCCCAGCTCTTGGGAGTCTTGCTCTGGCTGTAGGGCCGCGCCGCAATGTTCACACGCAGTGGCGTCCGGAGCCGCGGCTGATCCGCAGTTCCCGCAGAACTGATTTCCCGAAAATTCCTGGGGGTCTCTCTCCGCCATCGGCCTACCAACGTCAAAATGGTTCTGAGGCTTCTAACGTTATACGAAAGGGCCCTGCCAATAGACTACTACGAATCTGGGATTTCGGATGCATCGGGGTTGGCTAGCTTCACCGGCGGCGGCCCAAAGAGGGTTGAGCGTGGTTGTACCGCCTGATCGGGGTATGCTAGTCTGAGAATCACGGGAGATTTCGGGGAGCATTTAAGCGATGCCGGAAAAAGTGGTCGTCGCCATGAGCGGAGGAGTGGACTCCTCCGTGGCCGCTCTGCTCTTGCAGCAGCAGGGCTATGACGTCGTGGGCGTAACTATGAAGCTTTACAACCTGGATGGAGAGGACGTTCCTCCGAATCATCAGGGTTGTTGCACTCTGGACGACGTTGAAGACGCCCGCTCCGTCTGCCGCCGCCTGGGCATCCCCCACTACGTGTTGAACACCCAGCGGGAGTTCCAGTCCCAGGTGGTGGACTACTTCACGTCCGAGTACCAATTGGGGCGGACGCCTCATCCCTGTATCGCCTGCAACGACAAGATCAAGTTTGGCCACCTGATGGAGCGGGCCGCGGTCTTGGAGGCTGATTACGTCGCCACGGGACACTACGCCCAGATCGAACGGACCCCCGATGGCATGGTGCTGAAGAAGGCCGTCGACCCATCCAAGGACCAATCGTATGCCCTGTTCGGCATGGGCCAGGAACAGTTGGCCCGCACGCTCATGCCCGTGGGCGCCTACCCCAAGAACGAGATCCGGCGGATGGCCGAGGATGCCGGACTGGTGAACGCCGCCAAGCCCGACAGCCAAGATATCTGTTTCATTCCTTCGGGAGACTACAAGACTTTCCTTAAACAGCGGCTGACGACGGTCCCCGGAGACATCGTCGAGCTTGATGGGACGGTGGTTGGCCGCCATGAAGGAATCGAATACTTCACCGTCGGACAGCGCCGCGGCCTGGGTATCTCCGGAGGGGAGCCCAGGTTCGTCATCCGGCTGGACCCGGAGTCGCGCCGGGTGGTGATCGGGCCCGAAGAAGCCCTGATGCGGGATGAGATGCGGTTGTCAGCCGTTAATTATCCGCTGGGTTTCTCTCCCCAGGGACCGGTGGAGGTCAACGTCAAGATCCGTTACAAGTCGAGTGAGGCCGCGGCGGTGCTGCACCCCGACGGCGCCGGCGCTATTGTCCGGTTTACCCGGCCCCAAAGGGCGGTAACCCCGGGCCAGGCCGCGGTATTCTATCAAGGTGATGTGCTGTTGGGCGGCGGGACGATAGAACCCGGTGTCACACCGGGGATACCAGAGGACCAGCCCGCGGCCACTGCCTAGCATCTAGCGAGGTGGCCAATGCCGGACCTTTCCCTGGAATCCGGGGTCCATAGGCGCGGCGTCCGGTTCGTCGCCGGCGTCGATGAAGCGGGGCGAGGCCCCTTGGCCGGACCGGTGGTCGCGGCGGCCGTGATACTCCCCCCGGACCTGACCGGCGCCGAGCCCTGGCTCCAGTTTCTGGACGATTCCAAAAAACTTTCCCAAGTCCGGCGGGAACGAGCCGCCGATGCCGT
>JADFPD010000065.1 GCA_022562475.1 Chloroflexota bacterium
GGTTATCTTTCCTTGGCATGACCCCCTACGTGTGGCGGAAAACGCCGCAGTCCTGGACCTATTGAGCAATGGCCGGCTCCGGCTCGGGTTCGGGCGTGGTCTGGCACGGCGTGAATTCGAGATATTCGGCCTCAGCATGGACGAATCCCGGGCGCGGTTCGACGAAGCTGCGCCGATGATCGTCGAAGCCCTTAAGACAGGGTTTATCGAGGGCGACGGGATTTTCTACAAACAGCCCCGCACCGAGATACGACCCAGGCCGCAGCATTCCTTCGACGGCCGTATCTACGCCGTCGCCTCCAGCGAGGACTCGGTCCTCTCCGCGGCTAAATTAGGCGCGCACATCGTGATGTTCGCGGACCGTCCCTGGGAGATGCGGATGCCGGCGATCGAGCGTGGCCGTGCCTTGCACCGCGAATTTCACGGCACGGAACCGCCACCGGTAATGCTCACCGAGTTTGTCATCTGCGGCACTGATCTTGCCCGATGCGAAGAAGAAGCCCGCCAATATCAAGGTAAATTCGTCGAGAGTAATTTCTATCATTACGAATTTCTCGGCGAACATTTCAAATCGGTGAAGGGCTACGATTCCTATCAACAGAAGGCCGAGATCGCGCGTGCGGGTGGTCACGAGGGCGCAGTCGAAGGTTTCATGAAGGCTGCAAGTTGGGGCACGCCGGACAAGATTCTGCGGGGTCTTGAGGAACGCCGCCAACTACTCGGAGATTTTGAGTGGAACGTATCCTTCCGCTTCGGCGGCACGCCCTACGACGTTGCGGAGCGGGGCCTGAAGCTCTTCGCCAAGGAAGTGTTGCCGGTCCTGAAATCCTGGTAGGCAATCGTCGATACCAAATACCTCAAGTTGCTATGCCTCAAATTGACGCAGGACCGGGCGTCAGGCCCCGAGCCACGGGGCAACAACCAGGACCATGAACGCGGCCGCCGGTCATGGCGACTGGCCGGCTGATAACGTCGCCTGCCACGGCCGATGGCAGCGCGCTGACAAAATGGGCCTCTGGGGCGATATTAAAAATGCTCAGCACTCGGCCCCGTAACTCGGATGGCGCATTGAGTTGGACCAGGGTGTTCACCAAAGGCCAGAATACACCGGTACTCGTCACCCCCACGAAAAAGAAGATGGTCCAAGGGGATGTCTGCGGGGAAGCGGTCGATGTTATGCTGCGAACGGCCGGTACTGACCCACCCCATGCGGGGTCCCACGGAGACCAATGGACTATCACCGCAATCACCATGCCCGGGAACTCTTCGACGGGATTGCCGCCCAATATAATTGGGTGCCCGACCTCTTTTCTTTTTTCCAATACCGACGCTGGAGGCGGTACCTGGTTGCCAACTTGCAGGCCGGACCGGACTCCACGGTCCTGGACCTGTGCACCGGCCCCGCCGGCGTGGCGATGCTCATGGCCCGGACTCACCATTGCCGGGTGGTGGGGGTTGACCTGAGTCCCAAGATGCTCAGCCGGGCCCAGCACAATATCTCCAAAAACGGACTCACCGGCCAAGTCCCATTGGTTTTGGGCAGGGCAGAAGACCTGGCGTTTGCGGACGAGAGCTTTGACGCCGTCTCCGTCACGTTTTTGCTCCGCTACGTCGACGATCCGGAATCAACGATGCGGGAGATCATCCGTGTGTTGAAACCGGGAGGACGCCTGCTGTCCCTGGAATTCGGCGTGCCGTCGAATCCCGTTGCGCGGGCGCTGTGGCAGGTCTACACGAGAGGAATGCTCCCCCTCGCCGGGGCGCTGGTATCGAGAGGTTGGAACAAAGTAGGCGCCTTTCTGGGACCCAGCATCTCCCAACTCTACCAGTCCAACACCGAGGACAGCATTCGAGAGTCATGGCTCCGTCTGGGGATAGAGGACGTGCAAGTAAACCGTCTCTCTTTGGGTGGGGCCGTGGTCATGTGGGGCGCCAAAGAGAGGGTGACCGAGGATTCCGGTCGGTAAGGAAGGCATCGGATGGCGACGGGGAAAAGGCCGGCATTTTACGCCCTACCGGGCACCAAAGGATGGCAGGACTATCTGAACCTGCTCCATGTGCCATATACACTCTGGCACTTGGGTTATGTGGTCCTGGGTGCCGCCATCGCCCCAACCGTCCACGTGGACCGGCTGCTGGGCACCCTGCTGGCGTTTTTCCTGGCAGTTGGTATCGCGTCGCATGCTCTGGATGAATTACATGACCGTCCGTTGAACACCAAGATTCCGCGGGCGGTGCTGGTTTCTCTGGCGGCCGTATCCCTGGCCGGCGCCCTGGCCTTGGGTATCGCGGCCGGCATGTTGGAATCCCGGTGGATATTCGCTTTCGTCGTCTTCGGCGGACTGATCGTGGCATTCTACAATCTGGGCCTCTGGAATAACCGGTTTCATACCGATTTTTGGTTCGCGTTTTCGTGGGGAGCGTTCCCGGTCCTGACCTCCTACTGGGTTAATGCCTCGCGGTTGGATTTTGCGGTCGTGCTGTTGGCGGTGGGATGCTTTTTTCTGACCTTGGCCCAACGCACCCTAAGCACGCCGGTGAGGACCATCCGGCGGAGGGCTCTTAGCGTAGAGGGCGAGATTGAGTTGGACAACGGCGAACGGCTAATCCTCGATAGTGAAAGTATCATCTCGGTGCCGGAGCGGGCATTGCTCTTGTTGGGCGCGGCGATCGTGGTCTTGGCAGCGAGTCTCTTGACCTTCCGTCTTCAGCAGTAAAGACGCCTGTGTGTCCATGCGCCCGCTATCGCGCCGGGAACCGGTTAAGCAAGAAAACCAAATATGAGACAATACCGGCCGTGGTGTTTCAAATATCTCTTTGTGGGGTACTCGATATGGCTACTGAAGCGGGTCTGAAAAAAGTCCGGGTGTCCGCGATGAACGCGGTACATGATCTGGCGGTCTTGGTCGCTCGCGACGAAGGACTCTTCGAAAAGGAAGGGCTGGACCTTGAAATACTGAGCACCCCGGGGACCGGCCAACTTAACGCCGACCGGCAGGCCCTCAAAAAAGACATATTTGACCGGACGATGGAGTCGATCTACAACACCGGTGGAGTCGACCAGTACCGGATGTGCGAGTGGGGAGTGATGAAGCGCACGGTCGAAGCGGTCTCATGCGGCCAAAGACCGGCGAAGATAGTGGCGCTTGGCGCCGCCATGTCCAGGATGGCCATCATCACCGGTCCGAAAAGCCACATCTACGATCCGGAGCAACTGAAAAACACGCCGGTGGCGGTCAGTCCGTTCAACGGTTCACACTTCACCACGCTGAAGATGCTGGAAGGCTTCGTGAGGAAAGAGGAGATTCAGATAACCAACGCCGGGACGATGCAAGAGCGGCTGGAGGCCGTGAGGAAGGGAGAGGTGGCTGCCGGGAACTTTTACGAGCCGTGGATCAGCGTTGCCCAAAAGCAAGGGTTTAGGATCCTCATGGAAAGCCACTCAACGCGCAGCGAGGCGGCCAGCGAGGATTTGGATGGCCCTACACTGGCTGCCATGTTCCGCGCCGAAGCTATTGCTGCCGAAATGATCAATGCCGATCCCAACAGATATGCGCACTACTTCCTCGATGAAGTCCAAGGGCTGCTTGAACCCGGCGAATTCCAAAGCTGGCGCTTGCTCTACGGTCCACCGGCCCCCTACACCCGGGAACGGTTCGAGGATACCTACGCTTGGATGCTGGGATATCCCGATTTGATCGAGCCGGGTTCAACCTATGAACAGGTAGTGGACAACCGGGCCTGGGAATAGTTCTCGAGAATACCTATCCAGCGCTGCCGGCCTGTCCGGCTAGACGATAACGATGCGGTTCCTCAAGGCAACCCGAGCGCGAAGCACGGCGATTAAGGCTGGCCGGTTGCACTTCAACGCAGATTCATCAAGGCCAGGAGCGACTGCTTGAAGATTTCATCAGCGGTAAACGGGGGTTTCAAGATTACCCCCGTTACAAGAAACCTTGCTCTGGCCGCGGCGGTCCTTGTATTGGCCGTTTTGGCAGCTGCATGCGGCAGCTCTGACTCGGCGGCCACGACCGGGCCGGTGGCCACCCAGGCGCCACCCACTGGGTCCGCCGCCGCTATAGCTATCCAGGAACCAACTGCCCTACCACCCACCCCGTCGGCCACCAAGTCCGCCGATGCCAACGCCAGCCGCAAAGTGGGCGGTGAAGTTGGCGATCTCGCGCCTGAATTTGGCGGTATTGCGGCCTGGGTCAATGGTGGCCCATTGACCATGGAAGAACTCCGCGGCAGCGTCGTCTTGATCGATTTTTGGACCTACACCTGCATCAACTGCATCAACACTTTCCCTTTCTTGAAGGAGATGCAATCCAAGTACTCAGACAAGGGACTGGTGATCGTGGGCGTTCATAGCCCTGAATTCGAATTCGAGAAGAGCTACGAAAACGTGGTTGCCGCCACCCAAAAAGATGACCTTGTCTGGACGATGGCCCAAGATAACGACTTCGTAACCTGGCGCCGGTACGACAACCGGTACTGGCCCTCCGAATATCTCATCGACAAGGACGGAGTAGTGCGCTTCGCCCATATCGGCGAAGGGGCTTACGCTGAAACCGAGATCGTGATCCAGGAATTACTGGCTGAGATCGGTTCGTAACCCTAGATATTCTCCAGGAAATTCAGCAGGTGGGCGGTGTATTCCTCCGGTTTTTCGTAGGGAGGCCAGTGACCGCAGTTGTTGAGCAACACCAGTCTCGAGTCATCGATGTTGTTCAGCGCGGCGATGCCGATCTCGAAGACGCACATCCGGTCGTAACGCCCCCAGATGATCAGGCTGGGCGCTTTGATGTTGGGCAGGTCCACACCATGGTCGTAAGGCACGCTCACCGAGGCCTTGTTGGCCGCCGCATGGTCGGGGTGGCCAGTGTAATTCTGGTGGATATAATCGATCAGGCCGTCGGTCACCAGCGCCTCGTCGTCGATATGGACCCGAAGGTACCGCCGCACGTTCTCGCGGGTGGGGTCGGCGATCACATCGTTGGTGGCCCGGCTTCCCTCTGAAGGACGGTTGCCCATCAGATAGAGGTCTCCTCCGGTCTTGATGTGGCAGGCGCCGAAGACCAACTTATTCACCCGGTCTGGATATTTCATCGCCACGATCATCGCCGTTTGCCCGCCCTGGGAGTTGCCGACCAGGTGGGCTTTTTCGATCCCTAGTTCGTCCATCAGGGCCACGGCGGTCCGGGCCTGCAGGTTGTGGAGCGGCTCTTTATAGGTGACCGGCCCGGTCCGCCCGAAGTTGGGCAGGTCCATCACTATGCAACGGTACCGTTGGGCGAGCGCGGGCAGAATCTTATGGAAGGTGATCCACCCGGTGGTCCCGGGACCATAGGAGTGGAGCAGCACGATGGGGTCGCCTGACCCAACGTCGTGGTAGTGGACGTCCATGCCCTCCGCACGGACCGTCTTGCTCGTTCCCTCTTCGGTGATTACTTCAGACGACGCCATGCCCGACCTCCATCTGGGTGGCTGGTCTCGAATCAAGCCTTGATGCCTTAATGTTAGAAGTCCGCCCCTTGACCAGAATCCCCTTGCGCCATATCGTTAACCCGTTCCGGCTAAATAACGGCGCAAAGAGATGGCATTCAGGAGCAATCATGGCCGTTTCCAACAAAAAATACAACGCGATCGACCTTGAAACAGGAAAACTCGACTCTCGTATCTTCTCCGACCAGGATATCTATCAGGAGGAATTGGAGAAGATCTTCGGGCGGACCTGGTTGATGATCGGCCACGAGAGCTTGGTCCCCAACCTTAATGATTTCTTCCACACCTACATGGGCGAGGACCCGGTGATCTTGACCCGGGACGACAAGGGCAAACTCCACGCATTCATGAACATGTGCCGCCACCGAGGCAACAGGATAGTCCAGGCCGATGTGGGCAATTCCAAGAATTTCATGTGCACTTATCACGGATGGACCTATTCCAATAAAGGTGATCTGGAGTACGTCCCAGGGGAAGAGGAAGCATATTACGGCGCCCTGGAACGGGAAAGCTTCCACCTGATCGAGGCCCGGGTGGACACCTACGCCGGCATCGTGTTCGCCAACTGGGACCCAGGCGCTCCTTCCCTGGAGGAGTACCTTGGTGACGCCAGATGGGGCTTGGACATATTTTTCAACAGGCTGGACTGCGGCACGGAGGCCATCGGGCCGGTGAAGTGGATCGAGCCGATCAATTGGAAGACGGCGGTGGACAACTGTTCAGATAATTACCACGTCCCCACCACCCACCTGTCCGCAATCTTGGTCCAGGGAAAGCACTTCGGTGTCCCGCGAACAACGCACGAGCAGCAGTTCGAATCACCCAACAAACACCTGTTCATCAACGGCCACTCGATGACGTTGCGGTTTTTGGACCGGCCGGACCAGGCCCGCCAGACCCACGGGGTAAACCAAGACAACCGGGCGGTATTCGAGGAATACTACCGGACTACCCTGCCCGAGGCCCAGCGCCGGCTGGGCAGTATCCGGGCGGGCCAACTCCAACTCGGCAATCACAGTATCTTCCCCAACGGCGTTTTGGGGTTCCGCCTGGCCCACCCCAGGGGACCGCTGGAGACCGAATTCTGGCACTTTGTGGTGCTGGAGAAGGGTATGCCGGACGAGATCAAGCGTGCCTTGCGCATGGGGAACGGCAATTTCAACGGGGTCGCCGGGCTGTTCGAGCAAGACGACATGGACAACTGGCGGGGTGTGACCCGCTCCAGCTTGACCCCGCTTGCCCGGAAGTATTCCCATGATTTGTCGATGGGCTTGGGGCGGGCCGGCTCAGACCCGAGATTCCCGGGAACGGTGGCGGAGCGCTACACCTCCGAGAACAATCAGCGCAACTTCTACCGGCGCTGGGAGGATTTCATGAACGCTGAAGACTGGGCGGACATACCCATCGAGCCGGGGACTGTCGAATTCGAGGGCACCGCGACGATGAACGGCTAGGGATGGGGCGGCCCGCGCAAGACCGGAATCCCGATGAGGTAACGATGACAGCGCAGACGTTCGGAGACGGGGTCTCCCAAATCGAGCTATGGCATGAGTTGATGCAGTTCTACATCAATGAGGCCTGGTTGCTTGATGACCGGAAGTTTCGGGAGTGGCTCGACCTATTTACCGACGACATCTTTTATTTCATGCCCCGCCGCATGAACGTGGGCCGCCACGACCTATCGCGGGAGCTTTCCGAGGTGGGAGACCTGGCGATCTTTGAGGACGACAAGACGTATATGACCATGCGGGTCGACCGGTTGGACACCGGCATGGCTTGGTCTGAAGACCCGCCGTCGCGGACGCGGCACATCGTGGGCAACCTGGTGATCGAACCGCTGCCGGACGGCGACCTTAAGGCCAGGACGGCGTTCATCCTCTACCGGTCCCACCATGAGACCGACGAGAACATCTTCGCCGGCAGCCGCGAGGACCACCTGCGGAAGGAAGACGGCCGGTGGCGGATCTACAAACGCGTGATAGTCCTCGATTCCAACGTCATACTGGCTAAGAACCTTAGCGTTTTCTTCTAAAGACAGATTCAGATACAACGCCCGGAGGGTCACTCCGTGGATCTTCGTCCATCTCCCCGGCAACAAGAATTGATGGACCTGGCTCATCAACTGGCCGTGGAGAGGTTCGCCCCCAGGGCCGCCGATCTAGACCGGGATGCCGCTTTCCCGATGGAGGATTACCAGGACCTCCGCAGCGCGGGCCTCTTGGCGCTTTGTGTTCCCGAGGAGTACGGCGGACTCGGCGCGGACTTTGAGACCTACTGTTTGGTCGCCGAGCAGTTGGCCCACGGGAACGCATCCACCGCCCTCACGTTCAACATGCACTGCTTGACCATGCTGATGATGGGCCCGTTGATGAATGGACTGGAGTTGTCTCCGGAAGCGTGGGACCGCCACGAAGAGTTGAGCGCCCGGCGATACCGCGAAGTCGTGGAGCAGGGCGTATTTTACGGGCAGCCCCACAGCGAACCTTTGGAATCAGGCAGCCAAGACGAGCTTGACGTCGGAGGGCGGCGCTTTGGGACCACGGCGAAACGCGTGGACGGCGGATATATCGTCAATGGGAGCAAGTTTTTCGTGTCCTCGGCCGGCGCCGCGGACTATTTTGCCACACCCGCGATCTTGCTGGCGGAGGGCTCCTGGGAGGAGCGGACCCTCTACCTTTCGGTCCCGAGAGAAGCGCCCGGTGTGGAGTTCTCCGGCGATTGGGACCCCATCGGCATGCGTTCCACGGTGAGCCGCAACATGAACTTGAAAGACGTCTGGGCTCCGGATGATGCTGAGGTCCTCCCGCCGGGGGTGTTTGGGCAGTTATTCCAGCGTCAGCCCCATATCTTCATCGCATTTTCCGCCACGTTTTTGGGACTTATGCAGGCGGCTTACGACTATACCGTTAGCTACCTCACCGGAAGGGCGCCGGGGGTATCCGGCTCGCGCGCCGATTCATCGGCTGGCGGCGGCGCCCTCGCCGAGATGCTCTTCACCCTCGAAGCCACGAAGGCATTGTTCTACCGGGCGATCTCCGAGCAGCGATTGGACCCGCCGACCGAAGTTATACAGCGCGCCAGGGCCGCTCATGTTCAGGTCCAGCGGTCAGTGGTCCAATTGACCGGCGAAGCTATCCGCGTCTGCGGCGGAAGGGCGATGCTGAAACGCCATCCCCTGGAGCGTTATTACCGGGACGCCCGCGCCGCGGCGGTCATGCGGCCTTGGACGCAAGAGGCGGCCACCCAAGACGCCTGGGAGACGGCGCTCCAAGGCTAGCAAGAAGACGTCGTCTCCCCCCTGGGACGCGACTCCATCTTTCCCTGTATAATCCCAAACCGATCAGCCCTGCCTTGGCCGAAACGGCGAACACCATTGCCCCAATATTGAAGACCTCCGGAGATTACCTTTGACTTATTCACTACTCCAAGGCCTGCGCGTGGTCGAATTGGGGGAGTCGGTATCCGCCCCCTACTGCGCCAAGCTCTTGGCCGACATGGGGGCGGAGGTCGTGAAGATCGAACGGCCCGGCGTTGGGGACCAGGCCCGGGAATACGGACCCTTCCTCAACGATCAGCCCCACCTCGAACGCAGCGGCCTATTCCTCTATCTGAACACCAACAAGCAGGGAGTGACACTGGACCTCGAAACTCCGACCGGCCGGGAGATCTTGGGCGGAATGCTTGCCCAGTCGCAGGTGTTCGTCCACAACCTTCACCCGACCGAGATGGACCGGTTGGGGCTTGGCTACGAGAATCTACGGGCCCACAACGGCCAACTGGTCATGGCGTCGATCACCCCCTTCGGGTTGACCGGCCCGTACCGCGATTACAAGGCCTATGACATCAACCTGGCGGCCGCCGGAGGGATCTGCGAGGGCTTGGGCAGCCCGGACCGGGAGCCACTGACCTTCGGGACTCCTGAGGTTGGGTATTTCGCCGCCATGGCCGCGGCGTCTTCCATCGTCATCGCCCTTCTGGCCGGTGGAGGACAGCACATCGACATCGCCGAAGTCGAGGCCATGGCCGGCATCTACAACGGCCCGGAAGCCCTGATGGCCGTCTACCAGTGGCGAATGACCCGGCGGACCGGCCACCACGCCCTGGATTTCCCGTATCCCAACTGCATCCTCCGCTGCAAGGACGGCTACATATTCGTCGGCTCTCCCGAAGGACGGCAGTGGCGCAAACTGCTGGAGATCATGGGTGACCCCGAATGGGCCAAAGAGCCGCGTTTCCGGAACCGGACGACGATGAACAACGAATACGCCGACGAAGTTGATGGCTACATGGAGGAGTGGCTGTTGCAGCGGACCAAGGCCGAACTCTTAGCCTTGGCGCTTGAGCACCGCGTGCCTCTCGCCCCGGTCCGCGATTTCGGCGAGGTGCGGAACGACGAAAGCCTGGCGGACCAATTCGTCGCCGTAGACCGGCCGGACACCGGGCCGGTTTCCTTCGCCGGCCCGCCCTACAATCTGTCCGGCCAGGAAGCCATGCCGCCGCGCCCGGCGCCCCTCTTGGGCCAGCACAACGCTGACATCTACTGCGGCCGGCTGGGCTACACCAAAGAAGAACTGGTCAAGCTTTACCAGACAGGAATCATCTAGCCATGGATCAAAATGACCAGAGCGGCCAAAGCGTTGGGGCCGGTCCGCTCAGCGGATACCGGGTGCTGGATTTTGGCTGGGTGTTGGCCGGCGCGCTCCCCGGCATGGTCCTGGCCGACATGGGCGCCGAGGTGCTGAAGGTAGAGACCCACCAGCGAATGGACTATATGCGCCTGGGGCGCCCCATCGTCGGCGATGAGCCCGACCCCGAACAGCACCCTCTGTTCCACAACGTCAACCGCGGCAAGCTAAGCATCACCCTGAACACAACCAAGCCCCAGGCAATCGATCTGATCAAAGAACTGGTGGCCCACTGCGACGTGGTCATCGAGAATTTCTCTCCGGGCGTGATGGACCGCCTGGGTCTGGGCTACGAAGTGATTTCCGGCATCAAGCCCGAGATCGTGATGGCTTCCATCTCATCCAATGGCCAGACCGGGCCGCTCCGGGACCTGAGGGCCTACGCGCCGTCCATCGGGGCGCTGGCAGGCCTGGACAGCACCATGGGGTACGAAGGAGAAAGGCCGCTGGGCCTGAAGCACGCCTACGCCGATATCGCCGGCGCCCTGCACTCGGTATTCGCCATAGTTTCGGCACTGCACCAGAAAGAACGGACCGGCCGCGGCCAATACATCGACGTCTCCATGCTCCGGGCGACCGTCGCAACCATGGGCGCGGGCCTGATGGAATACGAGATGACGGGCCGGGTCATGGCCCCCAAGGGCAATTACGACCCGGTGATGTCGCCCTATGGCAACTATCCGTGCCAAGGCGACGACGCCTGGGTATCCATCGCCGTCCGCACCGAAGAGGAGTGGCAAGGGCTGAAAGAAGCCATGGGCAACCCTGCTTGGTGCGAGAAAGAACAATTCGCCAGCCGTTATTCCCGATTGGAAAACCGGCGGATGTTAGACGACGATCTGGCGGCCTGGACGAGGGAACGGACCGCCGGGGATATCACCGAGCTGCTCCAGGCCCGTGGCGTGGCTGCAATCCCCGTGATGGGCGCGGAGGACCGGCTTTTCAACCCCCACTTTCGGGAGCGCGGTCTCTACGCGGACATCGTGCACCCGTCGCTGGGGGCCGAGCCCATCTACAACATTATGTGGAACTTGGACCGGACACCACCGTCCATCCGCCGCCACGCGCCTTTGATGGGTGAGCACAACCGGCGGATATTCGGCGGCCTTCTCGGGATGGACGAGAAAGAGATCGCCCGACTGGAAGAAGACCAGGTTCTCTGGTAACGTACCGGGTAGCTGTCAGCTAATATTCCTGAGGTAGATATGGCACGACAAGACGAACAACAACGGGTCATGGAGACCCTGCCCGAGGTCGAAGGGATAACTGACGAGGCCATCGCCAAGGCCAAGGCGATGATCGGGATCCGGTTGCGCACCGAAAATTTCATTCGGGACGCCTCGGTGGGCGCCCTGCTCAATTTCGTGAATGGCATCGGCGACAGCAACCCAATCTTCCGAGACCAAGAGTACGCTTCCTATTCCAAATACGGGTCAATCATCGGCCACCCTTGCGCTCCCTTCATGCGCCATTGGTCCGGCCGCACCCGGTGGGGCCTCCCCGGCGTCCACGGCTTCTTCGCCGGGAACGACTGGGAGTTCTTCCGCCACCTGCGCCCAGGCGACGCCATCAACTGCATCGAAAGGGTGCTGGACGTTCAGGAGAAGAAGAGCCAGTACTCGGCCACCCTGGTCATCCAGTATGTGGAGACGATCTACACCAACCAGCGAGACGAGATATTGGCCAGGGTCGTCGGTTGGTGCACGCGCCACCAGCGCCGCGCCTCCCGGGAACAAAAGAAGTATGCCGATATTCCCAAGCGGCACGAATATACCCCAGAAGAACTGGAAGAGATCGACCAACTGGTCCTGGCCGAAAAGGCCAGGGGCGGCAACACCCGGTATTGGGAAGACACCAATATCGGCGACGAGATTGACACCGTCCTTCGCGGACCGCTGTCGCTACAAGACATGACCGCCTTCCTGGTCGGCACCGGCCGCTCCAGCGCCCACGGCGTGCTGCTCCGAGAAGCCCTGCGCCACCCCGAGCACTTCTTCCGCAATCCCGAGTCCGGCGGCGGTCTGGAATACACCGGTATCGGGCACTTGAGAGATTCCGTCGCCGAGGCGGTGGGTGTGCCCGGCGCTTATGATTACGGACCTCAACGGGTTTCTTGGATGGGGACTCTGGTTACCAACTGGATGGGCGACGACGCCTTCTTGAAGCGTCTGCGCGTTGAATGCCGCCGCTTCAATATCTACGGCGACACCCAATACCTGAAGGGTAAAGTGGTCGGCAAACACATCGACAACGGCGCGCCCTTGGTGGACCTGGAGATCTGGGCCGAGAACCAGCGTGGCGAGGTCACCGCCCCTGGGCAGGCCACCGTGATGTTGCCCTCCCGCGATCCCCGCGTTCCCTGGTTCACCGACGGCAGCGGCCTCCAATTGCGCACCGCCACACGCAGCGAGGGCATTCCGCCCATCCTTCCGGAGTAGCAGCCAGGGGCATCCACCTCGGTTGAAGTAGCAAACGATTTGCCGGGTGTGTGTTTTGCACGTTCCCGGGCGAGTTAAACACGACCGGGACTACGCGAGTACCGCCGTCTCCACCGACAATATGGGCGGCAGATTTTCTATCATCAACTGCCAGCTATCCCCGTCGTCACGGCTGTAAAAGAGCTGGCCGGTGGACGTGCCGATATAGATGCCGCAGGGGTCCAGGCTATCTGTAGCCATCCCCTCCCGCAGCACGTGCAGGTAGGCGTTTTCCTGGGGCAGGCCATTGGTCAGCGCCTCCCAGTCATCCCCGCCGGTTGCGGCTGCGGAAAATCCTGAACTTGCCGTCAGTCACGTAGCGCATCCCCCCGCCGACTCTATCGCCCAGCGCCTCGTCCTCGGGCAGCACGTAGATGGTGTCGGGGTCCTGCGAGTTCAGGCCCAACACGAAGCCGAACCTGGACGGGAGGTCGCCGGTGATGTCGGTCCAACCGTCGCCGCCGGCGTCGCTCCGGAAGACCCCGCAGTGGTTCTGTTGGTACAGCACATCGGGCTTTTTGGAGTGCGCCAACACCTTGTGCGGGCATTGGCCGAACTCGGGAAACGGGTCCGGCAGGAAATCGGCCCGCACGCCCCGGTTCATGGTGTTCCAGACCTGCCCACCGTCGCTGGCGCCGAAGACGCCCACCGCCGAGATGCCCACCCAGATGCGGTCGAGGTCCCTAGGGTCGAGAACGATGCTATGCAGACACAGTCCCCCCAGCCCCGGTTGCCATTCGCTCCGGGATGTATGGCCGGTCAGTCCCGTTACCTCGTGCCAGTTTTCTCCGCCGTCCTCGGACTTGAAGAGGGCGGCCGGATTGACGCCGGCGTACAGTACACCGGGCTCCTCTTCGCGTCCTGGCTTGATATGCCACAACTGGGAAACGGTCCGGCCCGATCCCCTCGGTGAACCTGGGCGATTGCGCCGCCGACGCCCAGGATTCCCCCAGGTCGTTGCTTATTTGGACCTGCGGCCCAAAGATCATATCGTTTACGGCAGTGAACACCGTACCCGGCCCCCTGGGGTCGTAGACGGCGTGAAACACTTCTGCGCCCGCGCTGTAGGGGCCTGCTAGTTTCCAGTTCTTTCGCGACGTATCGCCGCTGATCAGGAAACACCCCTTCCTGGTGCCCAGCAACACCAACAAGTCGCGATTAGCCATATTCGCACTCCCTCGCAGTGGGACCGAATGATCGCATCGATCGACGCCCACCCAAAAGCTTTGGTCTGCGTCGAAGAGGACAACGACAGTTCGGTTGATGGCCAGACGCCGATCTCGTCCCCTATCATGTCATGGCCGAGTTCCGCGATGATACCATCAGATACGCCAAATCAGCACTAGTCACATTCCGTCCTCCAGCCGGGGTATAATCCACCGCTAAGAGACTAGCCCGGAGAGACCGACACCACTTGGCCTCAGAGAAACAGCCTTCGCCACCTCCAACCGCCTTGGGCGGACTGACGGTGCTGGAAATATCCAGCATGGTCTCCGCTCCGTTCTGCGGCAAACTGCTGGCTTCCTTGGGGGCCGAGGTCATCAAGATAGAGCCGCCCAAAACCGGCGATCCCTCCCGGCGGCGCGGGCCATTTCCCGGAGATATTCCCCATCCCGAACGCAGCGGGCTATTCCTCTACCTGAACACTGGGAAGAAATCGATCACGCTGGACCTGGACGATCATCAAGGGCAGGAGATCCTCTGGGAATTGACGGACAAAGTGGATGTCTTGGTCCATGACCTGTCCCCATCCGGCGCCTCTCGGTGGGGAATCGGACACGACCGGCTGGCCGCGGCCCGGCCGGACCTGATCGCCGCCGCCATCACGCCATACGGCAGCACCGGTCCATATTCGGAATACGTAGCCAACGACATCAACATTTTCCACGCCGGAGGAGAGGGTAACCTGCTTCCCAACGGCCTGGCCCTGGACGTTTTCCCAGACCGGGCGCCGATCACCGCCGGCAGCATGATGGGCTCCTATCAGGGAGGCCTCTCCGCCGCCGTGGGCATCGCCGGAGCCATCTACGCCAAGTGGGGCGGGGCTCCGGGTCAGTTCATCGACTGCTCGACGCAAGAAGCCGAGTTGACCATCGGCTATATGCCCCTCCAGAGGTTGGAATCCGAAGGGGTCGCGGAGAACCGGTTCACCCGCTTCTTCCGGGTCGGTGGGGTCATGCCGGCCAGCGACGGGCACGTGGAAGTATTGACCCTGGAGCCCCGGCAGTGGGAAAACTTGGGAGTCTTCCTGGGCGGACCCGATTGGGCGGCCCCTGAAAGATTCCAAGACCCGGCAACCCACGGCGCCGAGATCAACCGGAACATGCGGGAATGGACCGCCGATAAGACCAAGGAATGGCTGTATCACGAAGGCCAAGCCGCCGGTGTGCCCTTTGCCCCCTTCTACACGCCCGGAGAGGTATTCGAAAGCCCTCACCAGCGCGAACGAGGATTTTTCGTCTCCTTGGACCACCCCGAGGCTGGGACATACGACTACGCCGGGCCGCCGTTCCGCATGTCGGAAACCCCGCCGGTGTTGGAACGCGCGCCGCTATTGGGAGAGCACAACTTAGAGGTTCTCCGGTCCCTGGGATACACGGGTGAAGAGATTGTAGCTCTGGCCCGTTCGGGGGTGATCTGATGAACGATGCTCCCGGAGCGCTATCTGGAATCAGGGTAGCCGATTTCTCGACCCACGCCGCCGGGCCGTTCGCTGGACTGATGATGGCGGAGATGGGGGCGCAGGTCATCAAGATCGAAAGTTCCGCCCGGTTGGACATCACCCGCCGTCCCCACCCGATGTACGGCAAGCCGGCCCCGAGCTTCGAGCAGGTCAACGCCAATAAGATGTCGGCCTGCCTGAATCTCAAAGAACCCCGGGCGATAGAATTAGCCTTGGAACTCGCCCGGGTTTCCGACGTTGTGCTGCAGAGTTTCCGGCCGGGAGTGTTCGACCGCCTGGGTTTCGGCTACGAGGCGTTGCGGAAAGCGAAACCGGACATCATCCTGGTGTCCCTCTCCTCCAACGGCCAGAGCGGGCCGGAACACAATTACGCCGGCTACGCTCCTTTGTTCGCGGCTCTAGGAGGTTTGAGCCACCTCACCGGTTACCCTGACGGGCCGCCGGTGGAGCTACGCCACGGCATGGACCACACCGGCGGCATGTTGCTTGCGTTCACGGCGGTGGCCGCCCTCTGCGCCAAACGCCGGACAGAACTTGGCCAGCACGTTGACGTTTCCGTCAGGGATATGGGCTCGTCTTTCATCGGTCAGGCGCTACTCGAATACGCCATGAACGGCCGGGACACCAAACGTCAGGGCAACCGCGACGACTCCGCCGCGCCCCAAGGCGTTTACCGGTGTCTCGGTGACGACGAGTGGGTCAGCATATCGGTGGGATCACAGGGTGAATGGCAGGGTTTTGTCGAAGCGATGGGCCGCCCCGCCTGGGCCGAGGGCGATAAATTTGGCGATGCCTTCCGCCGCTGGAAACACCACGACGAACTGGACGGCCTGATCGAAGAGTGGACAACCAAAATTACGCCCAAGGATGTCACCGTAAAGCTGCAGCAGCACCGCGTGCCCGCATTTCCGTCACTCTCCCCGGAACAGTTGATGAGCGACCCTCACCTTGAAGCACGGGAAGCCTTCCCAACCATCACCCATCCGGAAAAGGGCAAGCTTCGCGCCGTCGTCCCGCCGTGGCGCTTCTCGGAAACTCCGGCCCGCATCGACCGATGGACCCCGGACCTCGGCGAGCACAACATGGATGTTTTCCACGGCATCCTCGGCCTGCCAAGAACCGAGGTCGAAAGCCTGGAGAACGCCAAAGTCATCTGGTAGGCGTCCGGGGAATATCTAGATGGGCCAGCCTTCAACGGACAGGTCGACCCGGTATCCTTCGGCGTCATAGATCATGTGCTCACCAACGGCGGCCGCGGAGTTGGCTACGGCGGTGGTCTGGGCTGATTCCTCGATCTGGTTGATGCTTTCCACCTGGAAACCGAAGTGGTTGATGCCCCAGGGTAGCTCGGAGCGGCTGATCAGCGCCACGCCGACATGGCCGTCGGAAAGATAGATCGTCCCGTTGGGCCCGCGGGATTTCTCCTCCATTCCGAATACCTTTTTGTAGTAATCGGCTTCCTTGTCCCGGTTCTGTACGTTCAAGGCGATGTGGCGTATCCTCGGACGTTCCATATTGCCGCTCCTTAGCCAAAACTTCTGCGGGGCAGTCTATCAGGGCGAGTATAGCGGCCATGGAGTTGCCAGGCAATCTAATCACGGGTCCGCGGCGCCCGTTACCCGATTCCAATTCTGGCTTGTCAGTCCGGGTGGCCCGGTCTATCATGTCCCTGACCTCGCCTTAGGGTGCTTTGATCCAGCCTGCCCAGCTAGGAGCGCAAGCTGATTCCCCCCTTTCGAATGCACGAGCCCGAGACCGTGGCCGAAGCCGTTTCCCTGTTGGGACAGCACGGCGCCGATGCCTCGCTCTATGCCGGTGGAACGGAACTGCTGTTGGCCATGAAAGAGGGGTTGCTGCGGTACGGGCACTTGGTCAACCTCAAAACCGTGCCGGGATTGGACCGGCTCGACTACGACACTTCCGCCGGGGAACTGCACATCGGTCCGGCGGTCACCCATAGGACTCTGGAACTGTCTCCGGAAGTGGCGGCCCGGTTCCCCCTGATCTCCGATGCCGAATCCAAAGTGGCGAACGTAAGGGTGCGCAATGTGGGCACCCTCTGCGGTAATCTTTGTTTCGCCGAACCCCATTCCGACCCGGCGGCGTTCCTGCTCCTCTACGACTCCCGCGTCGAGGTCCAAGGGGCCGGTGGCAGCAGAACGATTCCCCTGGACCAACTGGTCTTGGGCCCCTATGAGACCTGTTTGGAAGAGGGCGAGATGCTCACTTCGGTTTCCGTGCCCCAGTTCGGCCCGGAGATGAAGGCAGCCTACCAAAAATTCGGATACCACCAGCGTCCCACCTTGGGACTGGGTGTCGCCGTCCGGTTGGAAAACGGTTCAGTGGCCGAAGCCCGCATCGCCGTGGGCTCCGTGGGTCCCAAGCCGGTGCGGGTGCCTGAAGCCGAAGAGTTATTTCTGGGCAAGACGGTCGGCGATATTTTGGGACCGGCGTCCGGACCGCGGCTATCGGTGCTGGACGAGGCCGGCAGGATGGCAGCCCAAGCAGCCGAGCCGATGGACGACCTGCACGGTGCGGCCGACTACAAAGAGCACTTGGTCCGCATCTTCCTGGGACGCGTATTCGCTGAAGCAGTGGGAGCGGCGCCCGCGGCCCAACGGTCCGCGGCTTAAAAAACCAGAAGGAGCGCTTTGTCGAGTAACCGCCAAAATTGGTCCATTCCCATCGAATTAACCGTCAACGGGCGGGGAGTAACCCTGGACATCCCACCCCAATTGACGCTATTGGACCTTCTCCGCGACCGGTTGAGCCTGAAGGGGGCCAAACGCTCTTGCGACCTGCAGGTCTGCGGCGCTTGCACTATCTTGGTCGACGGAATGGCGGTCAGCGCCTGCACCTATCTGGCTTACGAGGCCAGGGGCGCGGAAGTGCTAACAATCGAAGGCATGGCCGACGGCAACGATCTCCACCCCATGCAGCAGGCTTTCATCGACAACGGCGCGTTTCAGTGCGGTTTCTGCACGCCGGGAATGATTCTGGCCGCAAAGTCGCTGCTGGACGAAACACCCCGGCCCAGCGAAGAAAAAGTCAAAGAGTACATGGAGGGCAACATCTGCCGCTGCACCGGCTACCGGAAAATCGTCGAGGCCATCTTGGACGCCGCCGGCAAGACCGGTGGGGCAGCAGGGTAGAGCATGGATATCATCGGAGTCTCCGTACCCAGGATCGACGGGGTGGACAAGGTTACCGGCCGGGCTGCCTACGTGGGCGACCTGGAAGTTTCGGGCATGCTCCACGGCAAGATCCTGCGCAGTCCGCTGCCCCATGCGGTGATCACTGGGATCGACACCAGCGAGGCCTTGAAGCTGCCCGGCGTGGTGGCGGTGCTGACCAGGGACGACCTAGAAGGATTGGACCCATTCTACGGTGCGGTGGTGCGGGACCGGCCCTTCATCGCCACCGACAAGGTCCGTTACCAGGGAGAACCGGTGGCCGCCGTGGCCGCCGTGGACCAGAACACCGCGGAGGAGGCGTTGGACCTGGTCCGCGTGGAGTACGAGGACCTGCCGGTGGTCTCCGATACCGTCGAGGCCCTATCAGGGACCGGGGCAACCGTCCACGAGACCAACCTGTGCAACGAGAGCGGCTATGAGTGGGGAGACGTGGAAGGCGCCTTCGCCAAGGCCGACCACGTGTTCGAAGACACCTTTACATTTCCCATGGTCTACCACTACGCCATGGAGCCCCACGCCGTCATCGCCGACTACTCCAACCAGGGGATCACCGTCTGGTCCACCGCCCAGCACCCATTTCTGGTGCGGGAAGACCTGGCCCGGATGTTCGGCTTTCAATTGCATCAGGTAAGGGTGATTGTCCCCTACATCGGGGGAGGGTACGGCAGCAAGTCCTACACCAAGCTGGAACCACTCGTCGTGGCCTTGAGCAAGGTCGCCGGGCGTCCCGTCCGTGTCGCTCTGACCGTCGAAGAAGCATTCAAGACCATCCGCCGGCATTCAGCCCGGTGCACCGTCAAGACCGGGGTGATGAACGACGGCAAATTTGTGGCCCGGGAGTGTCTGATCCATCTGGACACCGGCGCCTACGCCGACAACGGGCCCTTGGTGGCCAACCGTGCCGCCGAACGGATCATGGGCGCTTATCATTGGGACAACGTCAAGATCACCTCCTACGCCGTCTATACCAACACCACCCCCGCCGGCTCCTTCCGCTCCATCGGGGCCCCCCAAGCCGCTTGGGCCAGCGAGTCGCAAGTGGACATCATCGCCGATGCCTTGGGCCTGGACCCTTTGGAGATCCGCCTAAAGAACATGGTGACCAAAGGCGAGGAGTTCCGGCCGGGAAGGCGCCCGCTGGACGCCGACCCAG
>JADFPD010000066.1 GCA_022562475.1 Chloroflexota bacterium
CCACCTTTTAGATAAACTTTGCGATCTCTACGACAAGCCCATTCGCTGGTTCCTCACCTTGGAGGAAGGGGACTTGGAACAGGAGAACGCACCGTCCGGGGACTCATCGGGCGGAGTATCCGAGGCATCGGGCGCTTATGGGCGGAAGGCCGGCTCTGACGCCGCCGGGCGCGTGTACCGTAAGATTGCCGAAGCACCCGCCAGCTATCTCCCGTTAATTGAGAAAGTTGTTGAAGACATCTTGGACGGGCTCCGGACCGCCCGGCGTTAAACAGCCCTCATCCCGATAAAACCTTGGCCAAAATTGCCGGCGATGATATCGCCGGCATATTTTTATGCCCTGCATATCGCTTCCGGTGCAATTTCTTGTTGTGGACATTGCCACGAAGGGCAAGCCAGCAAAAAACTCTTAGGCTAATTGGACCGCCTCTAATCCCATTTGGTTATATCAGGCGCGTCGGTCGAGCGGCTGCGGCATTGCCCTTACCGAATCGACCCAAGATTTAGATACCCTCAAGGCGGGAAAAACGAGACTGGACAGCCGAAGAATTTCTATCCTAGCGGACGGTCTTTACCACGTAGATGATCAGTCCACCACCCATCATGACGACCATTAAGGTGAACGCCACTTCAAGTTGCGGGGTTTCGCCGTCGATCACCGAGCGCAAGAGAGCCACGAATCCCAACCCAAGGAGAAATCCGATGGTCATCCCAACGGATATTATCGAAAGTATTCGAATTCTCATATCATCGCTTCGAAATAACCGACCCCTCATTAACATGTAACCCCCCAATGCGGCTTAAATGCAATGTAAAGTCCCTCGGGCCGAGTCCCATAATAATTGGGGCGCGGCTCCCCGTGTTTTCATGGATATCCCCAAGCGGCCTCCCGTAAGTCTCCGGCCAACATCTTTGGAATTGTCCGCAACTGCATCGTCGTTTCTCCTAGCGTTGATCAACCCGGCTATCTGACCGTTTGGCCCAGTGGGTCCATTCGTCCGGACTTCCCGGTCCACATAAAGCTCTTTCCGGTCCCCCAAACAAGACCCCTTTGCTCCGGCTGAAGCGGACCGCATAGAACTTAGGATTTATGCCTGTCATTGGCAAAATGGATTCCTGAACATGTCGCGTCAGACCTCATTAAGGGAAGCAAAAACGGGAGCGAGCATTGACGTCCGAAACCTCGAAAAAAAGTGAATCGATCAACGGTTCTAGCCCTGACGCCGCAACTCCAAGCCCTTGGAAACAAACTCGGTCTGACCAGACGGCCGGCGACGAGCAATTGACGGCCGCCAAGCTCTCCAAGAGCGAAGCCGAGAATGCGCGGCAAAATATCGCCAACGAGATACTTGAAGCGGCGAAAACGGTGTGCGGAGAGTTGATTGCCGACACCGAGCGCACCTTGGAGAAAGCCCGTTATCTGGAAGGAGAAGCGGACCGAAAGCACGTAGAAGCCCATGAAGATCGGGAATGTGCCGCCGCGATCCGTCAGGAAGCCGAAGAATACCGGGACGCATTGATCGAGGACGCCAAACGCCAGTCGGCGGAACAGACCGAGCGGGCCCTCGCCTCCACCGAGCGGGAGTGTTCAGAGATGAAGGAACGGACGTCCATCGAATCGGAAAAGATGATGGCCCAGGCCCAAGTCATGCGGGCGGCGGCCCTGGAAGAGCTCGAAGCCCAGAAGATCTACGCTGAAGCCGCCAAGTTCCAAGCCGCGTCCCAAGAAACCTTGGTCCAGGCCAGGAACCGGCTAGATTACGCCCGGACCTCGGCTTTATTGAAGCCCGGAGCCGCGAAACTGACGCAACCACCCACACCGGCGGCCGGGCCCGCCGATGGCGCTGCCGATGCCATAGACTCTTTGGTTGAGCTTCGAAACATGCAGGAAGCCGCTGCCAAAGCAGTTGACTCGGCTGTGGCCGAAGAAAGAAAGCCAACCAAACAAAAGAGGACAACCAAGAGCAAAAGAACCACCACTACAAAATCTTAATAGTCACGGCTCTTAGCGTCCCGATCTGCGATTTGGGGCCCCATTTGGTCGAACATCCATCGGTTTGATGCATTGACAGCGGCCCACCCAAACGCGGGTGAGTGGTTGGAGATGGAGTGGCCCGGGCCACCCGGCCCTTCCAAACTGAATGGTCCATAGCAATCATCTTTTTTTCAGGCCGAACCCCACAGGCGAGGCCAGGCTAGACCAAATCCCAGGCACCGATAAGGCAATCGTGGGCCACTGCACACAACGGGCCAAGCCAGGTTTACCCGGCAAGGTTTCAACCTGACGAAGGCAGCGGGCAGGAGGTCCTAAAGTGATTAGGAGGCTAGGATGTTCTGGTTCAAGCAATGCCCTCGCTGCAGCGGGGATCTGATAGCGGAGCGAGACAGATACGGTGCATTTATTTCCTGCATGCAGTGCGGGATGTCCAAAGATATTACAGGCGCCAAGGTCGACCCTTCTCAGATCAGCCTGGAGCCTGTACCCGTACCGACGGTGCCCCAGTCAGATTCAAGGGTCCGGAGGCGCATGTCCCACGGGGGCAGACATAGCTACTCGGGCGCCTAAACCGGCCTTTGGCCCAGTCTCTAAAATTCCAATCCCACGAAATAGCGCCCAACGCGGCCTTGGTCTGCGCGAAGCAGTCCGGAGCCGCGCTAGGCGGCAAGGAACACCGATATGAAATTAAAAGAGAGAACCGATGCCGAAACGGATGGATACCACGGTATTGAAGGTTTTCAAGAGCGGTTCAACGATATTGCCAACAATGTGGCCAGCGTAGTCGTCACATCGCAGAAAAACATAAATCTGGCGACACTGGGTCTGTTTGCCCAGGGGCACGTACTCCTAGAGGACCTTCCCGGCGTGGGCAAAACGCTCTTGGCCAAGACGATCGCTGACTCCATCGAAGGCAAGTTCTCCAGGATCCAGTTCACGTCTGACCTGCTGCCAACCGACATTACCGGCACCACGGTCTTCGACATGCAGAACCAGACCTTCGAGTTTATCCCTGGTCCCGTGTTTGCCAACGTTGTCGTGGCCGACGAGCTGAACAGGGCCGGCCCCCGAACTCAGGGAGCCCTCCTGGAAGCGATGGCGGAAGGCCAAGTGACGGCGGACGGCCAGCAATGGGAACTGCCCAAGCCGTTTCTGATCATTGCGACTCAGAATCTGGTAGAGAGCCACGGCACCTATCCACTACCCAATTCTCAGCTCGACAGGTTCATGATCTCAATGAGCTTGGGTCTCCCAAATCTGGAGCAGGAAGTCGAGATTCTCGACCGGTCTGAGCGCGGCATCACCAAGGTAAAGCCGGTGGCGACGGCAGAGCAGATCATCGAGATGCAAAAGACCGCTCTCGGAATCGAAGTCTCGCGCCCGGTCAAGGAATACGTGGTTAACCTCGCATCGGCCACCAGGGAAAACGACGACTTTATCGCCGGCGTCAGCCCCCGGGGCTCGGCTGCGCTAGTCAGGGCTTGTCAGGCCTGGGCCGCCATAGCCGGGCGGGATTACATCATTCCCGAAGACGTACAAGAACTGGCCCCTCACGTTTGGGGGCATCGCCTCATCACCCGGCCCGAGGCCGGGTATTCCAGCGGGGCCGTGGCTATTGCCGAAGTGCTCAGGTCGGTGCCGGTACCCCTTTAACGGAGAATCAGCATGTTGAAATCTACGATTTTCAGATCATTTTCAGTCGCGGGCTTCTTGGCTTCGGCCATTGCCTTATACATCTTGACCGGTCCGAACGAGGGATTGCTCTCCGGTCCAAGTACCGTATCGGCGCTCCTCCATTCTTTCCCTCTAGTTAGCTTCTGAGGAACCGGCTGCGATTTGATTACAGGTAAAGGGGTTGGCGCCCTACTAGCCGCTTTCGCCATATTTTTCCTGGCGCGGTTGACCCAGGTAGGATGGCTGTATCTGGTGGACGCCATTTTCTGGGGCGCTTTGACCATAGGTTTGGTCATGCCTTGGGTTGGGGTGGTATTCATCAGCGCGCGCCGCGGCGTTTTCACCAAGGGCAGCCAGAAGTCCGGAGGGCCTCTCTCCGAGGGAGACCTGGTAAGAATAACGGTCTCTTTGCAGAACCGTTTGTTTTATCCCAGATTCTTTCATTCCGTTATGTACGACTCCCCAATAGCCGGGCCGGCCGGCGCTGAGCAAAGGTTTTTTGTCGCCCACCTGCCCGGTTCCGGTTCCCTGCCTCTGGAGTCCACGGTGGAGGCCTACCAGCGAGGGCTTCATCAATTAGGCCCCCTTAAGCTGGAATCGTCTGTCCCCTTCGGGTTTTTCCGCAAGAGGAGATCGATTTCGGGGCCACAGCCGTTGTTGGTTTTGCCCAGAGTCTATCCGTTGAAACGAATGATACTGGTCGATGGGCTGGACGGTTACTCCGCTTCGGCCAGGGCATCCCGAAACGCCATGGACCAAGCCGGGTCAAGGCCTTACGTTCACGGCGACTCTCGCCGCATGGTGCATTGGCGCAACACAGCCAGGGCCGGGCGGCTGATGGTTAAAGAAACCGAGGACCAAACCAACCGGACGCTTCACATCATGTTCGACTCCGGCGATCCCTGGGGTTATGGCCGGGAAAGCAATTTTGAATACGCCATCAAATTGGTGGTCTCAGTGGCCGATTATGCTCTGAAGAATATGGTCCCGGTACGCCTGTGGGGTAGCAACCTTCGCGGGTCGAATTTTGCCGCGCCAGGGTCCGTGAGCGATTTTAAAGGAGTCACGCTCGCCTGGCCCGACCTTTTGAATTTGCTGGCCGTCGCGCAACCCACGGGCCGAGCCGCCATGGGAGAAGGGCTGGCCAACCTTCCAACAGGCGCCAATCTCTTCGTAGTGGTAGCTGCCGATGACTGGCCGAGCCACCAGAACCTGGACCGCGCCCTGGCCCGTTCTGGAGAAGCCGTGGTGGTGCGGCTTGAAGGATTTGGCGAGCCGCAAAGCGCAGAAGATCCCGCGATGTCCCTGGGTCAGGCCGGGGCATCGTTATTGACCTGCAATCCCGGCGGTCTGGAACAAACACTGACCGATATTGAAAACTTGGGCCGGTCCAACGATCACGAGGCGTACGAATCGCTGGCCGGCACGAGGACGGCGGAAGCCGGCCGAATATGAATGTAACTCTAGTCCACTGGGCCCGTTTCCGGCTAAGTTCATTCTTCTCTTCCCAGACCGAAGACTCCTTCAGGTTGCGCATGCTGGCGCTGGCCGGCCTCTGGGTCGCAGCCTTAGGCCTCGCCTGGGTCGGAGGCGACCTTAGATTTTGTCTGGCCGGAGGATTCTTAGGCACCGCCGGCCACTGGTTCGGCTACAAGATGCGGAACCGGCCCTCGCGGGTGCGGCCTTTGCTGATCGCGGTATTGGTGATCGCGCTATCGATCATGCTGCGCAACGACATGGTCAAGGCTTTTACCGGCGACTGGATCCCGGTCGGCCAGTATCTGGTTTTGGTCTCTGGCCTGGCAACCTTCGACTCGCGCACTCGCGGCGGGCTCTACACCGGCCTGGTATTGAGCGGGATGGTCTTGTTCTTTGCCAGCCAGCAGGCGTTCGATATCAGCTTCGGAATCTTCGTGGTCGGGTTCGTGGTAGTGCTGATGGCCTTCATGCTATTGACCTACCTGGAAGACATGATTCGGACCGCGCACGTCTACTGGACCAAAAACTCGGCCGCCATATTGGTCTATTGGGTCGGCGCTATCTGCGCTATGTTTCTATTGGCCGGGCTGGCCTTCGCGACGATTCCCCGCGGGAATAGCAACCTGTTCGGCCCGCCTGATCTGGCCGTCCTCCCCTATTCTGGGAGCGATATCGATATCCAGCCGTCGCTAAGCCCCACAGAACAGGAGGACGATTCTCCGGTGGACATATCGGTGGGGGAGCCCTCGGATTCAAAGGCTCAAGCCGGAGGTCTCCCACAGGGCAGCGATTCTCCGGTCGAATTTACGGCCGGGGATTCCATCGACCCAACAGGCGAGACCAACGGTCTGAATGATGGTGGGCCGGAATCAGGCCCCGCGCCTCAGGTCTCCACCCTGAAGGGTGATCAGTCCGGCGGCTCGATGCCCGGTCCGGTATCTGCGCCTTCCGGCGATATAACCCCCCGGACTGAGCAATTTCCGGATGGGCCTCCCGCATCTGTTGCGGATGAAAGTGGGATCCCCAACCCATCCCACACAACGGACGGCGGCGGCTCCACGACGGCTGTTCAGAACCGGGCTGGCTCAGGTGGCTTCACAACCACCAGTCAAGCTCAAGCGGCGTTCCGCGACGACCGGAGCGAAAGCGGCGATGACCCCGTTGTGTTCCACGTGCGCAGCAAAGTCGCCTCCTATTGGAGGGGTCTGGTATTTGAGGTATATGACGGGTCGCGTTGGCTCGTGAGCGACCTGAACAATAAGATGATCGAGAGTCTCTATACCAAGGGGACTTGGTACAACGCTGAGAACCAATTCTCCTCTGATAACGTGAACTATAGCCAGACTTTTTACCTGATAGGGGACGACGAATTGCCCATGATCACGGGCTACCGGTCCCTCCAGGTAGTGGTTAACGACAAGCAGTCTGAAGCCAACCTGCTCACATCAGGATCATCCTACAGCGTCATTTCTTCGGTGCCCAACCACTCTCCTGCTCAGCTGCGAAATGACTCCGCGCGGGGATTGTCTCCCGAACTGACCATTCTTCCATCGAGGTTGGAGCCGTCTCTCTCCCAGTTGGCGACGACAATAACCGGCGCCGCGACAAACGATCTCGAGATACTCGGCCGGATCATCTCTTACCTGAACACCGAGACCGACCATGTGACTCCCGGGCCTTCCGGCATATCTTCGATGGCAACGCTGGACCAGTTCCTGTTCCACCGGGTGACCGGCAGCGTCTTGGATTATGCAACCGCGATGGTGATGCTGGCCCGGGCTTCGGGAATGCCTGCCCGGTTAGCCGTTGGCTATCTTCCCGGTGAAAGAGACCCGCTAACCGGCACCTACCGGGTGCGCGAGAGCGACCGCCACGCCTGGGCAGAGGTACGGTTCGACTGGTCCGGCTGGGTACCCTTTGACGGCGCCCCCAGATACGATCCGACCTTGGGCCTACGGCCGAAGACCGGCCTAACGAGTTGGCTCACATCCGGGGTCGGAGAGGAAGTGGTGGCAACCCTGAAGGGCGGACCCCGCCGAGCCTTCGAGGCGTTGACCGGTTCCGTTTCAGGTCCCGTTCTGTGGGCGCTGGCGCCGTCTTTGGGTGTGATCATGCTGATCGGGGTCTGGTTCCGATCCGGCTATCGCCGGCGGCTGAGGAACGCGGGCCGGAATCTGCTGTCCTACGCGGTTATTCCGGGAGACCGGAGGCGGGAGATAAAGAAGCTTTATACCGAGGTTGAGCGCTTGATCCGGCGCGATGCCGGCGCCCCCAGGGCGGATTGGCAAACTGCCGGCGATTACGCTTCCATCGCCGCCGACCGCAGCGCGGAGATCGACGACCACCTTACGTGGTTCACCCAAGCCATCTGGCTCGCCAACTACCGCAGCGCCGACCTGAACGTGGGAATGGTCACCGAGGGTCGTAGCCGGTTGGCGCTGTTGAAGAAGGCATTTGGGGCACTGGACAAACAGAAACCGGGCCTCCAGAGCTGATCTAGCGGACCGTCGAAACTTTGGGCGGGCCGACAGCTTCAACCGTTTAAGAATCATCCAATTCTGATTTAACCCGTTACCGGGCATCCGCCGCTCAACGCGATGCATCACCAATGACCATCCTGATTCCCGGCACAGTAGTCATCACCATATTCTTCCTGCTCTCGATCGTCGTTTTCGGTTCCCTCTTGAACACCTGGAATTCCCACGCCGGCGAATTCTCGGTGCTGCAGGACCAACAGGTCGACCGTGTCTCTTCCGCCATAGCGATCTCCTCGGCGGGCCCCACTGACACTGACCTGGACTGCACGAATTTCACCGCTTCAGTGGTGAACACCGGTTCGGTGAACTTCATCCCTGTTGAGCAGGGAGACATAATCGTGGAATACACGGACACCGGCGGCTCCAAGGTTGTTAGATATCTTGAATACGCCACGACGGCCGTTACTGGGAATCGTTGGACTGTGGCGTCCATATCCGCTGACACCCGTAACCCCAATCAGTGGGACACGCAGGAAACGGCAACAATCAAACTCTCCATCGCCTCCGCCATGAAGGCCGACAGCAACGGGCCGCTGCTGATCAATTCTCCCCTGGGCTCAAGCGATCTGAAGTATCTCCAATGCCCCGAACACCTTTACCTCCATTTCGAAACGGTGGACATCGCCGGCGTTGACTACTACAAAATGATCGGCGATGTCACTGCCGAGGCGACCGGGGCCACAATCTCCGCGGCAGTCCCGGCGGGAACCACCGGGCGCATCCGGCCCTCGTCCAACAACGGAAAATCGGTCTTCCTGCTCACCGAATCGACTACCATTCCGGCGTCCACCTGGACGGCGACCTACCGTGTCAAACGCGACAAAGCTGACCTGGGGTTCGTATGGACGGTCAACGCCACCGACATCAGCCTGGGCGTGACCGGCAGTTGGCAAGATATCGACCTTTCCGCAGCCGTACCTTCGGGAGCGTCCGGAGCGATCATCGAAGTCGTTAACACCGGGTCCGTTGGGTCCTACAGCGGAATGGTGCGGGGGAAAGACGACACCCGAGATTACATGTCTGACGCGGAGAATGGGCTGATATACCCGTCTTCCCACCGCTGGCAGGTGGTTAAGATCGACAGCGGCCGCCTGGTCCAAGGTTATATCGAAAACATGGATATCGATTTCAAGCTGCTGGGCTACACCATCGGGTCGGATCCGGCCTATTTCAGCGTGCCGGCCGACGTTACGCCGGGGACCACGGCGGCCTGGACGGCCGTCGATGTATCCGGCGTGGTGGACCAAGACGCGGACGGCGTGATATTGCTGATCGACAACATCGAAAACGCGGCCCGAGACTATGGTGTGCGGGAAACCGGTAGCTCTTTTGCCACCACCGACAGAGAATTGGGCCCCTATGGAAACACCATGTATATGGTGGGCATCGACGGATCGGACCAATTCGACATCTACATCGAAAACAGCAACCTCAAAGTCTATCTGGTGGGCCAGACCAAGGGGTCGGTTGTCTATTACACCGACGATGTGGCCGTGAACGACCCAACTCTGGGTTCTTGGCAGCAATTGGATGCCGACACAGACGTTACTCCGGCGGTGTCCTCCGATGCCGTGGGGATGCTGTTTTGGGTGGAAAACAGCGCCGCAGGAGCCGATTACAGGGCAAGTTTCAGGGAGGGCGGCTCTTCGGACGATTGGAACGGCGATATCCAGCGAAATACCCACCTGCAGGCAGCCGTGGGCATCAGCGGCGCCAACAACTGGGGGGAGCTGCTGGAGAACGAGGCGATCAATGTGTCGGTGGCAGGCTACACAAGATTGGTGCGGCTGGACGTCCACGCCGACATCGACATCGTGATCAGGGATGCGTCCGGCGCCGTCCGGGCCACGTTGGCCACGGAGGCGGCCAATAGCGCCAACATCACGGGCGATTCGTGGCAGACCCTAACGGCGGCCTATTCGTTCAGCGAATACACGGTGGTGGACCCGACTGACTACTTGGAGATTGACCTGTTCGCGGACGCCACGGCCAATACATCTGGTGAAAGCGTATCTGTCGACTTCCGACTCGACGACGATACCCTGCCCGCAGCAGACCAGACACGGATCTCCCTTCGGTAGGGTTTATCTCGTTAAGCAGTCCAGCGCACAGGCATTAAAAACACGGCGGCCAAATGGCCGCCGTGTTTTTGAGAATCGGTCCGTTCGTCTACGGATATTTCCGGCTACTGAAGTTCGTCCAGGAACGACCTCAGATCAGCCGCCAATTCCACCGCCGAAACATCGTCCAATGACTCCGCCAGGTCTTTCAAGGTCGGATCAAATACGAACTCCTCTTCGAACAATGATTCCAGGTCCAACCCGAGGCCGGCGAGGGCCCCTCCGCGACCAGGCTCCTCCTCAGCGTCACCGCTTGGCTTATCCTTTTCGGGATCCCCGTCCAGCGCAGCCGCTATTCCAGACCGCCTGATCGGTTGTTCGTCGTCGGATTCCACCGGTGAGTCCAATATATCGAATTCGGAGTCCTCGTCATCATCATCCAGGCCCTGGTCCTTGGACTTTTTCTTGCCCGCCTTTATCTTTATCACCCTGCTTAGCAGGCCACCGAGCCTACCCCCGGTTTTATTCCCGGCATCGTCGGCATCATCGTCATCAATGCCGTCCATGTTGACTTCGCCGTCCTCATCATCATCGTCGTCCGAGGCCTGGCGCTTTTCCCTTTTCAGGAATCCCATGGCACGGCCCATCACGCCGCCTCCGGAGGGCGCGGGCGGCGTGTCGTCGCCGTCGTCATCCAAGTCCAGGTCAAGGCCATCCAAATCATCCAGGTCTTCGTCGGCCTGATTCCGGATTCTTTTGAGTTTATCTAAGAGGCCCATGTTTTATCTCTCATCAAGTGGCGTCTGGCAGAAGGACGCTGCGGGCTATTGTTGGGATGAGCAGCATATTAAATCCGGTCATGAGGCAAGTTATTGAGCCGAACAACGCCATCAACAGCGAACTGCCGCCCATGGCGAATTTGGGGGAGAGCGCGTTGGCAATGGTCAGGGAGACCAACGCGACGGTGGTGATCATGCCCAGAGAGGTCATGTCCTGACTCTGGAACACAGGGAGAGGGGGAAGCAGCGCCATTCCCTGGCCGGAGGACGACTCCTGCAACTCGGCGATGGCGCCTGAGATCATGCTATTGAAGGTCACCATGATCTCCAAGATGAATACCATCAGTGCGGTCATGGCGAAATGCAACGGTATGGTCAAGATGGCGAAAGGAGCCGCTGAAACGGCCCGCCGGTCTCTTAACAGGGCGACCTCCAGGGCGTGTTTCGAAGCGATGGCCCCCACCCTGTCGGGCGCGCCTCCCAGTGTGACGCCGTCAACGAACATCCGGGTGGAGGAATTCAGAAGCGCGCTTCCAGCTTCATCTCGAAAAGCGTTCCAAGATTTGTCCGGGTCGATGGACCGCTTTAGCCGGATCTGGAGACGCTTGATATATGGGTCGAGGGTGCCCAACGCCCGGCGGTCGATCTTTTCCAGCGCAACAGAAACCGTTGAGCCCAAGGACTCCGTCACGTTTCCCAGGGAGCGAATGAACGCTGAGGCCTCCTTGTCGATTCTTCCCACCGTGGCGTTATCGAGATAGGCGAACACTCCGCAAGGGAGCAATCCAAGGCCGATCATTATCAATAAGAAGGGGAGCCCGTAGCTAAGACTTAAAAACAGTCCTCCGAACAGTCCGATCGGCCCAAATATCATCAATAGGCGTTTCGACGTCCGTCTATGTTTAGGCCCGCGTCGATTTTGATAGATAATGTCCTCGGACGGCGCCGTCCGAAAGATGATGTATACCCCGAATCCGGTCACGAAGATCATGGCGAAGGTGAGCATCAACAAGAATGCTTCGCCCAGTTGACTGAGCATGGTTGAGATCATCGCCACCACCACAACCAGCGTTACCGAGACCAACAGGGCGGCATAGGCGTCCGCCCATTTGGTCAAAGTCTCCAATGAGCGAAGGTAGGTGCTGTTGTATTCTTCGGCCTCCACCTTCGCCTCTTCCAGCAAGAAATCCACCTCTGAAACGCCGGAGTTGATCGCGCCGGCGAATCGAAGAAGCAGGTTCTTGATGCTCGCCGCGCCTGCCTTTTTGGAGACTAGCCGGAAGGCCCTGGAATAATCGAAACCCATCCGCTTGGTCATCACGAAGACCTGCCGGAAGAAGATGCCGGTTTTGAAATCTTGCTCTAGCGCCTTGGCCATCATAAGGTCGCGTGACGGCTCCCCGACCGATAGGGCCGCCATATAGGTCAGGTTAGAGTAGAGATCAAAGCTGATCGCGGAGTTGTCGGAAGAAACCTTCTCCGCCGTTCTCTTGCTCGATGTTTTCTTGGAAAAAATCATCGGTTGTGAAGTGTGGTTGACACGCTATCTAAATATCCCCTCTTTGTTTGCCTGGGCCAAAACTTGGTATATCTCTTGGAAGCCGGTCAGACCCTGGTCCTTCAGACGCCGGAGCAGGTTGGTCCGCCGGTTCAATTCGTCATATATCTCACGTTTCCGGCTGGGCGGAAGCCCGCGTTTCCTGGCTATGACCTCTTCAAGCATGTAACTGTTCATATATCCAGTGAACTCAAAGGTGTCCTTGGCGTTGTCCCACCTGAAGACCTCCACGTAGGAGAAGGAATCAGTGGCCGAATCATAATTTACAATCTCATTCAGGCTGATCAACCGCCGGCCGGGCTTCCCGTTGGGAAGGCGCACCATGCTCTGGATAACCACCAAGTTCAGGTTGTCTATGTAGGTCTTGGGTATGTTGATGGGGTTACCGGTCAGACGTTGGATCAGTTTTTCCACCGAGTCAGCGTGGAAGGTTGCCATGCAGGCATGCCCCGTCTGCATGGCCTGGAATGCGATCGCGCCCTCGGCGCCGCGTATCTCGCCGATGATGATCTCATCTGGGCGTTGCCGGAGAGCGGCCCTGAGCAGGTCGAACATGTCCACCGACGATCCGCTATCTCCAGTGGAGTTCCGAATCACTCCCCGGATCCAGTTGGGATGGGGTACCTGCAGCTCCGGGGTGTCTTCGATGCTGACTATCTTGGCTGAAGCGGGAATGAACGTCGTCATAGCGTTCAACAAGGTCGTCTTGCCAGACGCCGTTTCTCCGGAGATGAAGATGTTGAGCCCGTGGTGAATGGCCAGCGACAGATAGGCCGCCATCTCATAAGAGAGACCGCCGAACTCCACCAGTTGTACGATGCTGAGTGGGGTTTCAGCGAATTTACGGATCGTAAAGTTGCTGCCCCGGCGGGAGACATCCACTCCGAATACCAGGTTGATACGAGAGCCGTCGGGCAGTGTCGCGTCGATGATCGGTTGTCGGAAGGTGGCCGGTTTCCCGATCCGCTCCGAGAGTTGAATCACAAAATCATCCAGCGTCTCCATATCCTTGAACTCGATGTTGGACTTCAGGGCCTTGAATATTTTGTGCTCCAGAAATATCGGGCCGACTCCGCTGCAGGAAATATCTTCGATATTAGGGTCAAGGATCAACGGTTCCAGTAGGCCCAGGCCCTCTTTGTCGCGGATCAATTCGTATTTGAGGGTGTTGTACTGTTCCCTGGTGACCGGCAATTTACCCTCATCTTTTTTCTGGGCTGCCTCGCGGGCTTTCTTTAGTTCCTTCGGTTTAACAATGACGCAGATTTTCTTCAGGATTTTCAGAAGCATTTTGCTACGGTCAATCTGGTCTCTTCCGCCCAAGTCATCCAGGTCATCAACGTAGTCCACCAGGTTGTCTTCCAACAGATCCATCAGACCTTTACTTTCGACGTACATCCCGGGTTCAATGGCGTGGTAAAAGTTTCTGGCGTCCTTGGGGTCCGGGAATACGTGGACGTAAAGGCCGCCTCCGATGGGATAGATGATGTTGGGGTTCTTCATGTCACCCGCTCTCCGGTCCAGCTTCGGGTGATACTCCGGAATGCCGATCGTGTCTATCTCAAGGCCGTGGATATAATCCATCAGGTGTTCAGCGGACGCCACCTCCTCCTGCAGTTGCTGACCCAACAGCTTTACGATGGGGCAGCTTGCTACTCCGTTTTTATGTGCGTGGGGCTTTTCCTTCGACACGGCCCGTTTTTTCACTGCGGCCATGGATCAGGCCCTGGCCTTGGAGATAGGGATTATCTTCATCCCAATACCTGGCTCCACATCGAAGCTGATGATATTCCCGGTGGACTGGTCGGCGTTCCGGACCTTGGCAACCTCCATGGTTTTGACCAACCGTTCTCCCATCTGGTCAATCTTCATCACCAGGTGGGCGTCGCATAGAGAACGGACGCGAATCAGCATCTGGTCGGCGAAGGCGTAGGAGTGGACGATGGTCACGATGGTGCGGCCCTGGTCGCAGAGCTTCTTGCAGGCAGCGAAGAAGTCGATGATCCCGCGGTCTTCGGCATGGGCCACCATACCCGTCAGTGAATCGAATATGATCAGCTCGAACCTGGGGGGGAGCGATGCGAAATGCCGCTTCAAGGCGTCGAACGATTCTCCGATGTCCACGCCTTCAGCTGTCATCTCCACGGGGTAGATGCGTATGCGGTCGCAGAGGAAGTAGTCAGTGATGTCCAGATTCAGCGAGTTCATCTGGGACAACAGACTCTTTACGGTATTTTCAGTGGTGTAGCACGCCACCGAGATCTTATTGATGAGCGTTGAATGAGCGAAATGCTGGGTGAGCACGCTTTTGCCAGCGTCTGATTGGCCTTCCAATAAGACCAAAGAGCCCACTGGGATGCCTCCGCCCAGTTTCTTGTCTATCTCAGTACTGCCAGTGGTGATTACTTTGCCCTTTTCTTCCAACGGGGGTGCCATCCGGTCCTCTCCTCTGGTGCAGATTGATTAGCAAATTGATGATTGCGCAGAGGGTTAAGGGTTGGTGAGGTCGGACTGGTCGGCGACTCCTTGGGGTGTTCCCACCACCACGTGGGCTGATGTGCCCTTTTTTATTTTTGGTTCGACTTGAATGTCTATGGTTAGCGCTTCATCGGAGTCCCAGGCGTTCGGATTGAACGAGTCAGGCTGCACTCCGGTGACGGGCACCGTCCATTCATTTGCTCCTGCCGTTGATGCATTGAAATCCAGGTACGTGAGTGTTGTATCGCCCGACAGGTCCGTGTATTGAATTATCACGTCCATATCGGCGAAATCGAAAACCGATTCTGATCCTGTGTTGTCCACCACCACGGTCACATCGCCCCCTCCAGGGGTGTCCACCGCCGCGCTGGTGATGTTTAAGGCCGATCCGGTCAACCGTTTGTTGATCGCCGCCAGTTCTTTTAAAGCCTGGGTCTGCTCCACCGTGCCGTTCAAGATCGTTCCGAACATCAGTGAAGATGCAACTAAGAAAGTCGTGATCACCAGGATTCCAGCTACTAGTATTCCCACGAGACCGGTTGCTCCCTATTTCTCAGGCCCCCGAAAGCTAGATGCTAAAGTCTTTGTCGGCGCTCACTCCGTTGAAAACGCTTACCCGAACGGAATACACCCCGCTGGACAGCGAGGACAGAGTGATTGTGAATTTCACCGTTTCCGTTCGCTTCCAAACCGTGGCTCCCCCTTCCATTGCGTAATCCCAGCAATCTGAGGAACATCCGGAGGTATATGAGAGTCGGCTGACGGAAGAAGGGGTGTCAAGAAATATGTCCGACACCGCAATGTCTTTTATCGTCGTGGCCCCGATGTTCTTCACCCAGAACGTCACCGTCTTGGCGGAGATGTCCCCGGTCGCATGAAGTATCTCGATATCGGTTTTTATCCGTTCTGACGCAGCCGCATTGGCGGAAACCAAAGCGCTGGAACTCTTGCCCAGCGCCGGAATCACGGCGTTGATAAGCGCGAGCGTCGCCACCACGCTGGCGATGATGAACAAGCCTGTCGTAATGGCCTTCTCCACTACCAGTCACCATTGCCGCTGCCGCTGGTGGCCCCGTTTCCGCCGGAGGATCCTTTCCCGCCCGTGAAGCTGATCTGGCCTTGGATCTGTGGCAGCGGCGGCACTTGAAGACCCGCCGCCAAGATGCCGTGCAGATGGGCGATCAGGTCCATTGTCTCCTGGGCCATTTGTCCCGATTCGGGCGGCTGGTCATCGACGATGGACGCGATGTGGGTGAGTGCTTGGCCCAGTCCGGGAGGAGCGCTTCTGGACTCAACGTACAGTTCGATGATGTCCGAAAGCCGCTTTTCGCCCACACGGTATTTGGCCATGGAGGCCCACCGAATCAAATTGGACACTAAGTTTAGGTCCATGGGCGGCGGTTCCGGCGCCCAATCCCGGGGGCTCGGCCACTGTTCATTTCCGGGTGGCCAGCCGCGGTTGCCTCCGTTGGGTGCATGGCCATAGTTGCCGGCGGGCGGCCGGCGGCCCATTGGCCCGCGAGGGGCCGGCCTGGGCGCCCTCTGAGTCCGAGAGGGGCTCTGGGGCGTGCGGCCGTATTCCTGAGACCGGTCATCGTAGTAGTTGTCTTGGTAGTAACCGTCTGGATAGTTGTCGCCTTCGTACATTCTCCGCCCCGCTTCCGGTCCCTTGGGCCTACGAGAGCCTTTGTTTCCGTTAATCTTGTGTCCCTCCTGGATTTCGTGGGAATCGTAATTATCGAGCGGGTCCCGTTGTGGGGAATTTTGTCCTGTTGGATTCTCCCAATCTTCGGAGTAGTTATCATCGCCGAGGCCGGCGGGTCCGTCGCCCATTTCACCTTCTCTGACGCTTTCTTGACCGAATTCAAGGTCATGTTCGGGGTTTTGGTCCTGGGACCCTGGAATGCCGAGACCGTCGCCGGGACCGAACTCTTCATCTTCGACATCATCCAAACCGGTTCCGTATGGGCCTGGGCCTATCGGGCTCGAAACCTCATTGGACCCCTGGTCTAATCGGCCCAATCCGGGTCCGGTATCCCTGTCGGAACCCCAATCACCTTCGGACATATTCGATTCTGAAAAGCTTTCCATTTCCTCTTCCAGATCTTTGCCTGGGCCGCGGACGCGCCGATAATAATCAATCTCGTCTTGCGACCCGGACTCGTACAGGCTCTCTAATTGGCTACGTTCAAGGCCGCTTTCTTCTCGATTTCGCCCTCGGGGGCGGCGCACCGTCTGTTCGTCTGCTTCAGGCCAAGGAAGTGGGTCGCGGTCCCAATGGTCCGCGCCGACATCTTGACCTTTATCTTCGAGGGAATCCCGGGATTTCCGGCTTTCGGCTGCCAGACTTTCCAAACGTTCTAGCCGCCCCAGCCGTTCGAGCCATTCCAGGCGTTCGCCCCCGCCCGGACCCTTGTCCATCTTGCGGTCACGGCTGTCTTGGTAATCCTCTTCCTCCGCACGTTCCCGTCTTCTATTGCGGCCGCGGTTCTCTAGTTCTTCGTCCTCTTCCTGAGCTCGTTTCTTCCGGCGCTCTCGAATGACCTGCTCGGCTTGCTCCTCCAGTTGCTGTCTTTCCCTCTTGCGGTTGCTCATCGAACGTTCTGATGCATCTATTGACTGCTCTTCCTTGAGACGGGCCTTACGTTGGCGGAGCCGTTCATCATTTTCAGCATCTTTCAGTTGAGCAATTTTCAGTTCGCCCACTGGACCTGCAGCGGCTCGGGACCGAAGTCCGGTTTCTGATTCTCCGTCCTCTTCCCGCTCCAGTTTCTTGCGGCGGTCTCCAGCCTCCTGATCGGCTGCTTGCTCCGGCAGGACCACTTCATCCCTGCGGGCACGCAGGGCGCGCTCCGCTTCGTCTAGCGACTCTTCCTCCTGAAGGCGTGCCTTGCGAAGGCGGAGCCGTTCTCCTTCCTGCTCATCTTCCGACTCGATACCTTTCTGTGTCGCAGCACCGGGGCCCGAATCTGGGAGACTGAATTCCCCGGCGGAGGGCGCATCCGGAAGGCTAAAATCCCCGGCGGAAGGTGCGTCAGCTAAAGGAGAAGTGGGAAGGACGGCGCTCTCTGGCTCCAGAGACGGGAGCATTATTTCTTCAACAGGCCCAGGCGCCTCGGGTGTTTTCAAGTTCTCCAAGTCTGGCAAGCCGGCCAGAACCGTGGGTCCCTGGTTTGGAGGTCCCGGCGCAGCGATCGAGGCGGTTACCGTGGGCGCTCTGTCAACCGGAGCCAGGGTTATTTGGGTCACGGCGCCGCGGTCGCCCGATGCCTTGGCGCGATCACCGAACCCACCGGACATCAGGGGCGAGTCTTCACGCATCAACAGGGCCCGTAGGTCGACCAAGGTACGAGAGACTTCTCCCTTCAGTACCTTCATTTCGTCTTCTAAGACTTCAATCCTCTGGTCGCCATCTGCCATTGAATACTCGCTTTGATGATCGGCCCATAGGCCAGCAGACCCCGGCGGGGATTAAGGGGGGAACAATCCACCGCTAGGGCCAACTGGACATGGATGGCGTTACGGAGGTCCCGGATAGTGGACCTGAACGTGCCCGCACTGTCTAGGAAACTTGGTTGAGCTTGTATCGGCTCGCATTACCCCGGCAATTGCAACCGCCCTGTTTCAGAAACTCAGGTCCATGAGATTGGCGTCGTGCCCTCGAATCGGCGTATCCACCTTCCGACGGACTGAAGACACCCCCACGAACTCGATCAAGGCGATGGCCCTTTGCCGGCTGGTGGTCCCGCGCTGCCCATGCAAAGGACAGCGCATACCCGATAATACCCGCGAAACCCCGTTCCTCGATCTCTGTCAGCTCTATCCGCTTCGCTTGGTAAACCCAGTTCACTTGGTTGCACCGAAGGTTGGGGGCGAGATACGCAGGCCTTTCATGATCTCTCGCCCCATCGGCCACCTTGCAGCTAGTTCAGGAAGTTGATCGTATCCATATAGATCGGGGTGGTCCGCTCGATGTGCAGCACCGCGCCCCTGATCGGTATCACTTCCAGTGTGAAGGTCGTGTTGATCCCCAAGCCAGAGGTCAGGTCGTCGTCGCCGGCGCTTACCGTTTCCAAGCCGGTCAAGGAGATCTTGTACACCTCGTTCCGCTCCAGCAGATTGTCGGCGTCAGCACTGCCAACCCCAATTACCGAGATGCCCGCGGTCGACGAGAAGAGCTTGTTCTGCACAGGGTCAGAGTACTTGATGATCAATGTCCCGGGCGTCAGGTCGATGTCTGCTCCACCCGCCGACTGGGTCACGTGGAAATCGATGGTCGTCATCACGCCGGTGACGCCGACGGCGTTGGACGTACCGATCACCGATCCCTTCAACTGCATGCTGCCCCTGGTCTGGGCCAGACCGGCGGTGATGGTCTCCCTGGCTTTGTCGCTGGAGAACATGCCGGTGGACAGGGCCGCGAAGGCGAAGACCGAGGAAACCACCACGAAGGCGATCAACACGATGGCGGTCTCCAGACCCGTTATGCCTCTTTGGTTGTTCCAACCGCTAAATAGTGCTTTTAGACCGTTCTTGCCGAAATTCATGTATTAACTCCTCTTTTTCCGTTGGCATCGCCCGGGGTTTCCTCCAGGCGATACCAGGCGGCTGAAAGATCTCCGAATTAGTTCAGGAAGTTGATCGTATCCATATAGATCGGGGTGGTCCGCTCGATGTGCAGCACCGCGCCCCTGATCGGTATCACTTCCAGTGTGAAGGTCGTGTTGATCCCCAAGCCAGAGGTCAGGTTGTCGTCGCCGGCGCTTACCGTTTCCAAGCCGGTCAAGGAGATCTTGTACACCTCGTTCCGCTCCAGCAGATTGTCGGCGTCAGCACTGCCAACCCCAATTACCGAGATGCCCGCGGTCGACGAGAAGAGCTTGTTCTGCACAGGGTCAGAGTACTTGATGATCAATGTCCCGGGCGTCAGGTCGATGTCTGCTCCACCTGCCGACTGGGTCACGTGGAAATCGATGGTCGTCATCACGCCGGTGACGCCGACGGCGTTGGACGTACCGATCACCGATCCCTTCAACTGCATGCTGCCCCTGGTCTGGGCCAGACCGGCGGTGATGG
>JADFPD010000067.1 GCA_022562475.1 Chloroflexota bacterium
TTCGAGAAGCGCCTGAAGCATTGATGGAACAATGCAGGAAAATGTGATCTGTTGCTCGGCTATGAGACGGACGAGATAGCCACTGTCCCCGTATCCCTCATCGGTAGCCATTACCGCCCGGGCTCCCGCCAACCAGGGCCAAAAGATGTCCGGCATCATAAAACTGTAAGTCGTAGCGAGGTATCTATCCGCTGCGGTCAGTCGATGAAGCGCCGTTTCAGGAAGAAACGAACTACATGCACTCGTGTGGCTTAGCACCAAACCTTTAGGAGCGCCGGTTGACCCCGAGGTGTAGACCACGCAGGCTGCATGATTTGCCGATACCCCAGTATTAAGATTTTCTTCACTCTCTTTTGCGATGGATTTTCCGCTTGTGTCCAAATTAACCAAATGTGCGCTGTGCGCAGGGAGCCGATCTAGAACACTCCGCTGGATCAACATTGCGGTTACATCAGCATCATTTAACATGAATGATTTACGATCGGGAGGTAGGGCAGGGTCTAGTAGCAAGCATGCACCACCAGCTTTAAGTATTCCGAGAATGCCAGTGGCCATTTCAATGGACCTTCTCATACAGAGGGCGACGACTTGGCCTGGCTCAACGCCCAAACCGACCAAATAGTGACCTAACTGGTTGGCCCGCTGGTTCAGTTCGAGAAAGGTAAGTTGTTTGTCTTCGAAAATAACCGCCGGTTCGTTTGGCGTCCGCTCAACCTGGGATTCAAAGTGCTGATGGAGACAACGGTCATTGGGATAATTTTTCTTTGTATCGTTCCAGCCATACAAAATTTGTCTCCGCTCTTTGGCGCTGAGGATTGGCAACGTCGAAATGCGATCGTCGGGGTCTTTGACGATGCCCATTAGCAAGACCTTGAGGTGTCCAAGCATGCGTGAGACGGCATCATCGTTAAGCTGAGCGCCGTTATACCCAAGGGAAATAGTCAGTCCCTGTTCTGTGACCATGGATTGTAGAGTCAGATCAAGGTTGGCAATCATTCCAAGGGAATCCATGGGGCTTACTGTCAAGCCTGCGAGTTTTGGGATATAAAACTCGGGTTCTTGGTGGGAGAACATAATGCGAATCGGCAATTCGTATTGGCCTGCTTGCCTTGAACCTAATTCGCGGACAACGATCTCAAAGGGTATGTCCTGATGGTCCTTCGCCTGTTGGGCAACTCTCTTTACTCGACCCATCAATTCTCTGAATGTTGGGTTTCCGGAAAGGTCGGCGCATAAAATCAAGGTATTGGAAACGCAACCGATGAGTCCTTGCAGCTTGCTCCGGCTACGGTTGGGGACCGGGGAGCCTACCGCAATATTGAGTTCCCCAGTATAGCGGTAGAGCAACGTTTGGAATGCGGCTAACATAAGATCAGACAGCGAAACCGCTTCCCGCCGGCTAAGGCGCTTAAGCCTATCTGATAGGCGCTTTGGCAGCAGAATTGAATATCTAGCGCCGCGGAAAATTTGGGCCGGTACTTTCGATTCTTCACCTGGTAGGTGAAGCTCAGGCAGGCGGTCGCACAGTTGCTCCTTCCAATAAGAAAGATGGGATGCCCTTTCTGTTTCCAGGAAAGAATTTCGTTGCCACCAGGCAAAGTCTGCAAATTGGATTTCCGGTTCGGGTAGATTTGAGGATTTGCCCAGCGAAAAATTTTCGTATAACGCCGACAACTCTTGGAAAAAGATGCCCATGGACCACTCGTCGCAGAGCAGGTGGTGCCTTGTAATAATCAGCACGTGAATCTCGGGGGCGAGTTGTAGCAACGAGGACCGGAATAGCAGATCTCGGCTTAGGTCAAATGGGCGTCGATAATCTTCGTGTATAAATGCAGAAACTTGGATTTCACGTTTGGCCTCAGCAATTTTGCTATAGTCTATGATCGATTGGGGGAAAGCCATGGGAGGATTGATTATCTGGGCTAACTGGCCATCGAGGAGCCTATAATTAGTTCGTAGCGATTCGTGTCGCCTGAGCATCTCGGTAAAACTGTCGTGCAGGGCTTTTACGTTGAGATTGCCCACGATGCGGACTGCGAAGCAGCTGTTATAGTTACCTGGCCTCAACTGCTCAAACAGCCATAATCTCTCCTGCACGAAGGACACGGGAACAGGTCCATTAATCGGCGCTTTCCGAATAGGTAGCTCCGCATCCTGCCCGATGTTGGTTCCACGATCATTCTCAGGCGCCTGAGATGCATCTCGATTGCTCTGGTTCATGACCACTCGTCACCTTTTTGATCTTAGGGTCTTGGCAAGGGATGGATTATCGTTGCCTGACGCCATTTCCAGGTATAGATCGGTCTCATTCTACCGGTCGGCGCACACATCCTGATTCTCTAAACCATTATACAATTCTGAAATTGTGATGATTTTAAGGCGTGGCGTTGCTCGTAGATCAAATCGCGAATTTCGATCAATAGTCCGTTAAATGACTGACCAACCTTTTTTAGTGGGTTGATTGGGACATTGCCACACCAAAGCCGGCAACAAGTCGAAAAATGGGGCAGAACGCAGACCTCAAACAACCTCGATTCCGGTACGGGCATCATCGTAATGGCATCTTCATCTCAATAAGAATTAAGGCGAGGGTCCAATGCATCGCGAAGACCGTTCCCCAAAATATTGATTGCTAAAACCGTAATGGTAATAGCAATACCAGGGTAGAAGACAATGTGCGGGGAGGTAGACATATAGGCCCGTCCCTCGCTCAGCATTCGTCCCCACTCGGCTGCAGGCGGCTGAATGCCTAAACCAAGGAATGATAGAGCCGCTATATCTAAGATCGCGATCCCGAGTCCCAAGGTTGCCTGAACGATTATCGTTGGGAACGTATGCGGCATGATCTGAACGAACATGATGCGGAATGGTCCAGCGCCGATCGCCCGGGCTGCCATTATGTATTCTGTATTTTTAGTGGCAAGGACAGTAGCCCGGGCTAGCCGGGCATAAAATGGGAATGACGCCAACGAAATCGCAAGCAAAACATTTTGTAACCCCGGCCCAAAGACCGTGACAAACGAAATCGCCAATAGTAACTGGGGAAACGCCAGGATCACGTCCGTGATACGCATGAGAATATTATCTGTCCAACCCCCAGCGTATCCGGAAACCAAGCCGGTAAAACCTCCCGCGAGGGTGGCGAATACTATACTTGCCGTTCCAACCCCCAATGAAATCCTAGCGCCGTAGATCACACGGCTAAAAATGTCCCTGCCATTGAGGTCAAGTCCCATCAGGTGGAGGGAGTCTTCGCATCCCAGTATTGGAATGCACGGTGGTTTTCCAGGTAGATGACCTGGCTCAATTCCAATCATTGAACTAAGAGGATCATGGGTAGAAATTAAAGGCGCAAACACCGCGACAAAAATTAGAATGAGAAGCGCCATCCCGCTAAAAAGTATCAACGGCCGTCTGAGGAAATTCTTTGATAGGCCTCGCGAAAAATTTGTCAATCTGGTGTGTAGCTCCGTCGGTTCGCAGCGTAATCCGCTTATTGTAATTTTACGCGTGGGTCCAGGTACGCATATGAAACATCCACAACAAAGTTAACGAATACGAAAGAGAACGCCAACAACATGATGGAGCCTTGGACGACCGGGTAATCGCGCGCGAAAATACCCTCTACAACCAGCTGGCCAACACCCGGCAGACCGAAAACAGTTTCCGTTAGAATAGCTCCGGATAGCAATGAACCGAAGCTCAATCCAATGACCGTTGTAACCGGCAACATGGCATTTCGCACACCATGTCCCACCACAACCGTGAACTCACTTAGTCCTTTTGATCGAGCTGTCAAAATGTAATCCTGGGACAAAACATCCAATAGACTGGATCGCATGATTCGAGAAATGATTGCCAAAGGTATGGTGCCCGCCGTTACTGCCGGTAAGATCAGGTGACGTATCGCATCAGTCATCAAATCAGGATTTACCGTCAGCACGGCGTTCAGGATGTGGAAGCGTGAAAGAAAGACTAAAAAGCCAAACGCTTCTCCCTTGGGGGGTATCAGTCCCCAGGCGACATAGAATGGCTCATAGAAGGCTCCTGGGGTCAACCGACCAGATGGGGGCAATGCGAATGGAGTATCTGATAACAGTACACCGAAGCAATAAGCCAGCAGCAGACCTAGCAAGAAAACAGGCGTGGATACACCGACAGCCGCAACAGACATTGAGCCAAAATCCACCAGGGTCGCACGACGGCGGGCGGCGATAATGCCAAGCGGCGTTCCGACTACGACTGCAAACACCGATGCAACGATCCCCAACTCAATCGTGGTCGGCAGTCGCTCGAAGAACAGATCAACCACCGGCCGATTGTGTCGGAAAGACGTTCCCAAATCACCTCTCGCAACTTGATTAAGATAATCGAGGAATTGCTCCGGTATTGATTTGTTGAGACCACTACTTTCTATAAACTGATCGCATACTTCTTCTGTCGCCCGTTCTGCCACTATGGCGCGGCATGGGTCTCCGGGGATGGCACGAAGTAGAACAAACGTGAGAACAAGAATCCCAAACAGCACAGGTATCGTCGTAATCAGACGCCGGATTACGAACTGATTCATGCTCTTAGATTCTCTTAATCAAGGATGTTTTTGCGTATCCGGGACGTGTCAAATTTCCCCGTCCTAAGAGAACGTCGAGGCGCTGACTACCATCTGTTGCTAGGGCGCCGGAGCGTTCAATAACCGACCGAAGAATGCACTGAACGTGGGTACCCTGCCCGGACCGGGATGGAATGGATGCTCCACATCCCATTGGACAAGATAAGATAAAACGACGTCATTAGCGTCTAGTAACGAGCCGTCATGGAACCTAACACCCGGTCGTAGCTCAAACGTCCACTCAGTCGAATCTTCATTGACAGTGAAGGCATGGGCAAGTGCTGGGACCACCTCTGTGCCGCCGACAGAAAACGCGAGCAATCCTTCGTGCACCTGTGAGCAGGCCCTAAGAGACTCGCCATCGGTGTTGAGCGCACAATACAGGCCGACCGGCTCGGCATTCTGCATCCAAATGATATTGTCGTCGTCCGGGTCTTCCATCACCGCGAATTGGTCAAACACAGCCATCGGACTCACATGTGCTCCTTCGATACTGGCTTTGTAAGCAGCAGCAGAGCCGCCGTGAGCGAAAGGCACCACGGGAGCAAGATCTCGAATGGCGATGTTGGCCTCGCGGAAAAACCGTAGGCGATCATCTGGGTCCGCTCTTCGATTGGTCTCATCGACAGCATCGGAGATCTCTTTGAATTTTGCACCAAACACGGGTAACGAGGTACCGCTGAAGAGGAAGCTCAGCAAATTTGATCCATCAGGATAATCCACAAATCCACCTAGAAGATGCATTGGCAACTGGTCACCAGCAAATACCGCGTCTAAGTAGGCGCCCGATTCCATAACTTGTAGCTTCACATCAATGCCGACTTCCTTAAGTTGCGCTTGAATATCCTGTGCTACGATTCCTGGCTGCGGTAGATATGAGCGGACCACATCTCTATATGACATGGTGGTTGTAAATCGGATGCCGTCATCTCCGCGCAATACACCCGCGTTGTCGAGCAACTTCTCAGCCTGTACTCGGTCATAGCGAAAGAACTCAAGATTGGGTGTGTAACCGAAGAGGGATGGCGGCAAAAACTGAGTTGCGATGATCGAGCCGGGGGGATAAAAGTTGTCGACGAGCCGCTGCCGGTCGATGGCGAACGCCACGGCACGACGCACCTTCGGATCGTCAAATGGTTTAAATGCGGCACTCATGCCAACGTAAGCCACGTTGATGCTGGGCCGCACATATAGAGCCAAGTCAGATTCGCTCTCGACGGTCCCAAAATCCGCGGGGCTTACATTGTCCATGCCATCGATCGAACCAGCTCTAAGTTCGTTTAGGCGTTGGGATGCTTCGGAATTCCACCGAAAGACCAACGTCTCCTCTTTAGCTTTATCTCCCCAATAATCGTCATGGCGCTTAAATACGATTTCATTCCCAGGATCCCAGCGCTCGAATTTGTAGGGTCCTGTTCCGACGGGTTTCGTGATAATCTCGTCGGCGCCTTCCGTCTCCTCTAGGTAACCTGTAGGCAGAATCCCGATTGCAGGGCTGGTAACCTTTTGTACAAATGCTGGATCGGGGAAACACAATGTGAACTTGACCGTCAGTTCGTCCAGCGCCTCAATCGACTTTATTTCACCCTCATAATCACAGTTTGCGGCCGACGCAGACATTCCTTCGAACGGTGCGTCGTCAACGGGCACTTGTGTAGCTTCGTTGTCTGAGCTACACGCGAGCGCTGCCAGCACTATGATAATCGGCACTAAATAGATTGTAATCAATCGTTTTTTCGACATTAATCGTTCCTTGTTTTCTTCCTTCCTGGGCGGTCGTTCAGTTTCCTCATATTGATTGGCTTGGTTTGCTCCATTGGAAGAATCACCGGCCTCGCCTTCTACTGTTAGGTCCGCCGGTTTCAGTGATTATCTCTGGTCCTGTAAGGTACGCTCACTATATATCCATATGAGATAATAACTTCGATTATTGTTGATTGTCTACATTCGGCAGATTTGGTCGCTCTAATACGGGAACAATGCGCCGTTACCCCGGAACGGGTACGATTATTTTATCGACGGTCGCCACCGCCCCGAGAAACGGAATTCCCGAATAATCGGACACCCCAGTCTCGAAAAGAATCTGGGGTGTCCGAACATTGCTGCCGGTGGAGACGCGGGAAGCACCAACTCTACTTGACTAACTGTTTTTTGAATACGCGGCTGTACCACCGCCGCGCTACCAACCCGACGCGCCTGGTGTCAGCCCTAGAAGCGCCTGCCCGCCGTACTCGAAGTTGGAATGAAGGCCAGCTATGTGCTGCCCGGCGGTGTGGAGGTCCCGGAAGAAGAGTTCTAGGTCGTTGCTTTCGTGGATGGCGTTGGTGCCCGCGGCGTAGAACAGCAGGTCCACGGCCCGCACCGACTCACGCATGGCGTGGGTGATGGCCAACCTGGCTTGCACGACCTGAGGCCCGGGGTCGGCAGTGCCATGGCAGGCCCCTTCCCACATCGACCCCACCGAGTCCAATACGTAAGCCCGCGCACCGCTGATGATCGCCTCGGCCTCGCCCACCGTCGTCTGGACCGGCGTCCGCTCCCGCATCAGGGTTGGCGTGGTGGTCGAACCCGAGGTCGTCGCCAGGCGGACGAAGGTGTCCATGGCGCCCCGCGCCATTCCCAAGGCATTGGCGGCGACCAAGGTCCAACTGATTGCTAATACCGTTCGCGGGTCGTAGAGGGGGCCCTTCGTGGCGGACCGTTCGTAGAGCAGGCAGGTGTGTTCGTGGGGCACAAACTCTTCTTCGATGACCACATCGTCGCTGCCGGTGCCCCGCATGCCCAGAGTAGACCAATTTTTCTCGACCACGCCTGCTGATCTGGGAACGATCATCATCCTGGTGACCGGACCACCTTGGACGTCTAACACTGGCGTTGGGACGGGACCGTCCACTACGTTGCAGTTCAAGATCAGCCAGTTTGCGTGGTCCACTCCGCTGACGTAATCCCACCGTCCGCCGATCTTGTAGCCGCCTTTAACCAGCCGGGCATAGCCGGTGGGCCGGAACGACCCGGCGGCCCTGATGTCCAAGGGTTGTCCAAACAACTCCCGGCCCACCTCGGCCGGGACCCAGGCGGCATACATGGAGATGGCGCTGGCGACGAACGAGCACCAACCCACCGAGCCGTCCACCTTGGAAAGCTCTTCAACGGCGTGGAAGGCCGTGATCGGGTCGGTCTCCGGCCCTCCGATGGACCTCGGCACGTAGAACTGAAAGAGGTTCGCCTGGGCCATGGCCTGGACCAATTTGCGGGGTAACGCGCATCGGGACTGGATGTAGTCCCGGGCCGCCTTGATCTGGGGCGCCAACGCCTTGGCGGCGGCCACCGGGTCTTTGATTTTGGAATCGCTCATTCAACCTCAGGCCGAGTCGGACCGGGGCATGCCGCTTAGGCCGAAGCGCAGGCGATGGCTTTGACGCTGCCGGCCATCTCCGGAAGCACGTGGGAAGACCAGGTCTGGCCGCCGTCCCTAGTACCGAAAACCTCGCCCTTTCTGGTGCAGAAATACACCTGCTCCGGGGAGTGTTCGTTCACGGCTACGCCAAAGGTCGTGCTGGCCGGGTTGATGCCCTTGTCGAAGCGCTCCCAGGTGTCGCCCTGGTCGGTCGACCGCATGACGCCGCCCGCTTCGCTGCCGAAATTCAGTCCCACGCAGGCGTAGAGAGTGTCCGGATCGTTGGGAGATGACTCGACGCCTCTGGAATAGCGGATGTCCGAGAACTTCTCGAAATTCAGGTTCTGCCAGTTGGCGCCCCGGTCGCGGCTCCGCCACACGCCGGTGCGGTTGGAGATGAAGACCGCCGATGAATCGGCGCCGCCAACGGTGACGCCGTGCAGGTCCATCAGGTCGACATCGCCGTCGAATTCTTTGTTCACAATGGTCCACGACTTGCCGCCGTCGGAACTATGGGCGGCCCCGCCCACTTCCAGGGCGGCATACATCTGGTCGGGGTTTTTCGCTTCGATGCCGATGCCCAGGATGCGGGTGGCGAAGGCCATCTGGACCGAATCTTGGTTGATGATCGTGGCCAGATGGTCCCAATTCTCACCGCCGTCGGTGGACTTGTATACCTCGCTGCCCTCAGTGCCCAAGAACATGGTTTTAGAGTCGTTTGGGTGGAACTTGATGGCCCAAACGTGGCGGCCGTCATTCATGTTCATGCGCTCAAAGCTGTCACCGCCGTCCTTGGTGCGGTAGACGCCCCGCTGGGTGCCCACGAAGATGGTCTTAGCGTCGTTGGGGTGAATGGCGATGGCCCGCACCTGGGGCGATGGCGGCATACCCTTGGCCAACTTTTCCCATTTGCCGTCCGACTCTTCCTTGCGGTAGAGACCGTCCGCTTCCGCGCCTACGTATATTAAAGTCTTTCCTGGCATATCCATATCCCTCCGGGCGAAATTTGTCGCGTGTTCCGATTAAGTTTGGGGTCATTCTGCGCAGACTAGCGTGCCTTGTCAATCGGAGTTCCGGGAAATCGCCTACGCCGGGCACGCACAAGGGATTGTCCTGTGACGCCCAAAGTGCCGGACAGGCCGGTGAGTCTATTGCGATTCTGCCGCCAACTGCTGATAATGAGCCCTATTCAGAAATATCACGGGTCGGACCGACATGCCTGATTCGGCGGTTTACCTGTTGTTTGCATTGGGTGCGGTCTTGGTGATCGGCGGGATCGCCAGACCCCACAGATTGGGTAACGCCGTAAAAACCCCTGACCTGAGTATCCGAGACCGGCTTCGTCTCGGCCTCCACCAGTACCGCCGTGCTGGGCTCATTCTTGGCGCCTTGGTCATCGGACTTTTGTGGTACGCGGTCAGTCAGTCATCGTCTCCGGACGACACAACGCCACAATCTGCAACGCAACCGGCGCCGCCGGTGGAGAGCGCCGGCCACCGCATATTTTTATCTGAATTCATCGAGATAGAATTGCCGGGTGGCTGGACGGCGACAGATGTATTCGGTCTTGAGATTCCGGACCTAGACTCTTCCCAACTCCCCAGGGCGTTCCAAGTCTCAATTTCGGCGATCCCCATGAGAAATGAGCGACTCCATCTCTTCGCATTCGACAGAGACTATCGGACTACCCTCGTGATATTAGCCGAAGATACAGAAGCCGCCAGCGTCGCTAAGCAATTGGACCAGAGATGGGCTTTATATACCTGGATCGGCGTGCCGGTCTCGGAGATGCGCGCAGGGTTGGTGATCAATGGTATGGATGCCGGAACAATGGTGCTTGAACCGATGCACCGGTTTGAGTTATTCCGGGAGAGGCAGTATTTGGTCACCAGCGAGGGACAAACCTATACCTTGATCTTCTCAACATTAGCCGGTTCCTATCAGCAAAGTGAGCCGATGTTTGAAGAGATCGCCGGCAGTTTCCGCGTTCTCTCGGAGTCTTGAGGCCTTTTTGGTCCGGAGAAATCAGCGGCGGCCAAATAGGACAGAGCTGGTTTTTTCAACCACGGCGCTTGCGAACCTGAGGGCAAATTCCAGACCGATGGTGAACCCGAGATAGTAGAGGATTACTTCCCTGTTGTCGTCCACCTGTTTGAGGACTTCCAAAGAGTCCGAAGCTTCGAACGACGACAGGTCGAGGATCAAAAAGGCGAGGACGGCGAAAGGGAGCATCTTAGCCAGGTCACGCGCCAGGTCCTCGGAGATGTAGGCGCAGACCCTGATGATACCCACGACTGTCATCGCCACCAAGAGAATGTCTTTGAAAGATGTTGATGAATCCTGATTGGTCGCCAGGAATGACAACATGAGAGTGATCGCGGCAAACCAAAAGAATGCCACCAACGGGAAGATGAAAAGGTATTTCGCTGCGTAAAGGATGATATGGAGGAAAACACGGGCTGCCTGGAACCTTGATCGTTCATATCTAGAAACATCGAGTACGAAGACGTCCTTGGAACTCACAAAACGGTAAAACCGGAAGACGAATAAAGCGAACACCGTCATTCCGATGATAAAGAAGGCTACGGGCTCCAGTTGATTGTAGGCCCGGTCAATATCCAGTCCATCGGGGAAAATATCGTAGAAATCCATTGGCGGCCTCCAAAACCATGCTGACTAGGGGAACGACAAGCCGGCGGCAAGCTCTTGGATCGGGTCCGATTTAGGAGCCATTTTGCGCAGACCGTCCAGACTTGTCAATCCACCCATACGGTCTGGAATTGGCCGTCTCAGAATCCATTGACATTTAGGCACTAAAAAGCCCCCTTGAGAAAGGGGGCCTTTCCATAAACCACGGCGTCATTTACCTACTGTTGAATGTACCAGACGCCCTTCTTCGCGCCGAGGGCGGCCTCTTGCTTGGTCATTCTCTCTTCTTTTTCCGAGCCAGATTGGGCGGAGGTGCGAGGAGATATGGAGATCGGTGACAGGGAAGCGCAAACCCCGTCCTCCAGCATGACCAAGAAAACATTCGGCAGCGTGTCGCCCTCATCAGCGTCGGCTCTGGCGGCGGTGAGGGAGGTAGTTGTGTGGACCGGAGACTGAGAAGCGCAAATCTCGTCCTCCATCTCCGCCATGAAGACGTTCGGCGTTACAACACCCAACTCTGCTGCGCTGGAACTACCGCTGAGCGGCCGCAGGGCCAACGCACCCGCTGCTAGCACTAAGATCAGAGCGATTATGGATAGAGATTGCTTCATGCGCCCACTGCCTATTCAAGGAGGTTTCTCTCCGTAACATTACCAAGGCAGTGTATGAACCTTGTGGGAGGTGGGCATGATATCCATATGCGTTGGAATAGGTTGCGCGCCGGCAAGCTGCCCGTTGCTGATGGGCATAGAAATGGCCCGGACGTTCAATGGTCCGGGCCGTTGGCGCCCACACGAAAGCATCGCAAAATTTGGCTAAGTTGGCGCCGTTCCCGGGGCTAGGCTATCCCCGCCGGCCTGCGAGACCATGTAGAGCGCAGACACTGGGTTGCCGTTAGTCACGGTGAACTTCCACCTGCGCCCGTCGGTCAGGCACAAGGTAAGATCGCCTTCCATGAGATTCCTTTTTCCCTCCAAAATCCGTAGACGGCCACGGGCGTCCGGAGTCTCAGGTGATGCTTCGGCATTGGTGGTAGTTTGAGTGTCTGCCGCCGGCTGCGATACGATGATTTCGTAGTCGACTTCGCAGATGATTTTCCCGTCCCGCTCGACTCCCCCTCTCCCCGTTAGCCGGTCGATAATTCGACTGGTCCGCATTGTCACTTCCTCACAAAACTCCCCTTCCCTTGATGCGGTCATTATGCCACATCCGGCGGCGGTAATCCCTGTATCTGGCCCCGCCGCATGTCCAATTCTTAAATCGAAATCACGGGATACGAAATTGGCCTTGGAAAAGACGTTCCCGGCCGCGAAAGACGAATACCGCAGACCTGGCCGGTTCCGTTGTAATATATTTCTCAACGTCGCTCTGATCCGCCGACATCGGCATGCCACACGCGGTCAGGGGGGAAACGCATAGATGTGGGCTAAATCGATACCGGCCGTGCTGATGATAGCTGCGATTCCTTTTTTGCTATCGGTCTGTTCCTTCGGATCGAATAAAGCGGTTGACCACTTCAATAATGGAGTGGCGCTGAGCGCCGAGAATCTCTTGGAGGAGGCTCTGCCTGAATACGGCGAAGCGATCCTTCTGAAATCGAATTTTCCCGAGGCCTACATCAACCGGGGCGCTACCTTCAGCGATCTCGGGCGTATCAAGGCTGCGATAGAGGATTTCGACGACGCGATCCGGCTGGACAGCAAGAACGCATTCGCTTACATGAACCGGGGAGGTTCGTATATCGCCATCGGGCAACCACGGCGCGGCATCAAAGACCAGGTTGAGGCCATCCGCCTGGACCCGGAGCTTGCTCACGCGTATCTCAACCGGGGATTCGGCTATGCCGAACTGGGGATGCATCCGCAGGCGATCGAGGACTTCGATGAAGCGGTCCGGCTCAGCCCGGAGGATGGTCTGGCCTACAGCAACCGGGGGCGCACCTATTTCTTGCTCGGCCAGTATGAGAAGGCCAAACAAGACTTGAGCGAGGCCATCCGCCTCGGGCCCGAGGTTGCTGTGAATTACACGATCCGGGCGCTGGTACTCAAAGAACTAGGCGAGGAAAAAAACGCTCAGATGGATATAGAGCGGGCAACGGAATTAGGCTATGAACGCGGTTCCTAGGCGTGGTTTGTTGGGAGCCCGGCTCCAAATAATGGGAATGCGCATCTAGCGCGTTATTGCGCCTAGCTCTCCCGGGCCAGTACCAAGCCCCAGACGCCGGCCGCTCCGGCGTCTTTCAGCACCGCGGCGCAGGCGAAGAGGGTGCTTCCCGTGGTGGCCACGTCGTCCACCAACAGCACCGACATGCCCGCAACTTCAGCGGACGACTCGAAGTTTCCGGCGACGTTGGCCCGGCGCTGTTCCCGGGTCCCGGCCTCCACCTGCGGCGGCGCGTCATTGGCGCGTTTCAGAATTTCTTCCCGCACCGGAATCCCCAACAACTTCCCGGCCTCCCTCGCCAGCAGGTCCGATTGGTTGTAGCCGCGGCTCCGCAGGCGGCTGGAGTGGAGAGGAACGGGGACCATTATGTCGCCAGGCAATCTGTGCTGTTCCAGGTAGCCGGCCAGCAGGCCACCCAGAAGCGGCGCGGCCACCCGCCATCCCCGGTACTTCAGGCGGTGCACCGCCTCCCTGAGCGGGCCTTCGAATAGATACGGCGCCCGTATCCCGTCGATCTTTGACGGGTGTCCTTGGCACCATTCGCATTGCCCGTGCGCGCCGGGCTGGGCGCAGGTGTCGCAGAAGGGCTGTTCCAGAGTTCTTAGGCCATTGACGCACGACGCGCAAATCACCTCCCCCTCCTTCCCGCACCCAACACAATGAATTGGCAACAGCAGGTCGAGGGCCGAGCGAGCCAGGCTCCGAAGGGTAGTATGGATTGTGGGGGTGGTTAGGTTGGACATGTTGTGGCCATCAGCGAGTTAAGGGGCGCTGGAGATAATACCATTGTCCTGCGCCCGAAATGACAGGAAAACCACTCGCCCATTTGCTTAGGATGTCCACGGTCTTCTGCCGCACTTCGCTCTGGACTGTTTCAGTCCGGCCCCTGTACTTGCCGGTGGTGATCGTCACCCGTCCGCCAGGTCTGTGCTACGCAACGGGTATACGCCACGGCGGAACGCGAAGTAATAATCAATCGCGGACCAGACCATCCTGATTGAAATGGTGAACGCAATACTGCGCGTACGAATCTTGGAACGCCATCTCCATCTCACCCGTCACCGTGGTCGTGCCTAGTCCAATCTCCGCGTAGGTGAACTCGATACTATCGCTCGGGCGTGCCAGCGCAATGTGAAACGGCCGACCATTGAACACATTGATGATTGGTCTGCCGCTGCTCTTCATCACCCCCGGTATGTCGACCGTCGCAGTTCTAAGTTCGAAGTTCGCCTCAAGATCGATCGGCAGGAAGAGCGTCTCGAAAAATTCCGAGCATAGGGACGCGAAGACGGAGAAAACATTGCTCAAGGGGACGCAGGCCTCGCCTGAGATAATCGTTTGAAGAGCGGCCCGCTGATTCTCGTCGGCGCGCTCGTCGATAACGATTAGGCGCTTGCCGTTTCCCTCCGCGATTTCTCCAGGCCACATGTAAAGGCCCGCCCAGTTCAGGCCCGCGAGCGGCGTGTCGTTGAAATGGCCTTCTACGACCGTGCCGACGAAGGCCGACTGGCAAAATCCGTAAGTGCTGGGCAGATTGAATTGGCAGCCACAGTTCACGGCGCAATTACAGTTGTCATACGTTTCGCTTTTGAATAGCCATTGGTCCGGCATCGTGGCGGTCCTCCCCTACGCGGCTAAAATAGGTATCCCCCGTTTAGTTTGTCTTCCATAAGCTTGTCAAAAATACCTGGACATGGTTCTAGTTTGGGGTAAGCTACGGCCCGCTGAGATCGAACTGTCCGACAGTAGCCGCGAGACCGGAGTGCTCGAAGCTAATGTCAGGGTCCGTCAGTTTCAATACGGTCGTGCGCCTAACTTTGACGGCTCCCGTGTAGAAGGGGACCACCGAACTACTGATCGAAGCATCGAGCGGTGGTTCCTCCGGAAAAGGGCTAGGGATCCGCTCGGAGCCCACCTCCAGCAGGCCTGGCACCGTTATGCGATGCTCCCCGTCCACCGTTTCGAAATCGATGGCTACCTGTTTGGTGGGAAGCGCCGTTTCGGTGAGATCGCCCATGACGGCGAATAGGCCGCCCGCCTGACCGGAGACGATGGTGCGCAGGGCCTGCATCTGCTCCGGGTTGGCTCGCTGGTCTAGATAGGTTCCCAGAGTCCAGTTGCCGGCAAATGCATTCCCGGGGAAACGGATTAAAAGCACCAAGTTCAGGCCATCCAACTGGGTCGCGCCGTAATTCCCTTCCTGGATTCGGAAGGTGACGACGCTTTCACAAAAGCCCTTGCTAGGATCGTTGCCAAAGTTGCAGGGACAGGCGTAGCTGCAGCTACAGGCGTCCATCACGTCCCCCCGCATGCGCCAAGATTCTACGGTGGTCATAAGAAACTTCCCTTTTTTAACGTTGGGGAACCATAATTTTTACGTGCCCGCACCCACCTGCTGGCCTGCCCAATGTCAGCCGATGGCCCATGAGCCTGAATTTTCCAGCTCACACTGATTGTCCTGAACCTGTGCCCTCTTGGACGGCCCGTACTTTAATACGGCGCCCTGAGCGGGTCAACTGCCCAAGGGAGTTCCCGCCCTCTGCTACCCGTTGGTCTCAATATCCCTATGGTGGCCTCCGTACTTGTCGGTGGTGGCCCTCACCCGGTCGCCGGGTCGTCTGATCGATTTAATTTGCCAGACGTAAGGAGTCGGTCATGCAGACGGGAACAGTTGAGGGTCGGCTCAAACGAAAACCTGGCATAATGACGCCGCCGAGGTTGCCGGTCAATAGATCCAGGCAGTGGAGGAATGAACAACATGCCGCGTTTATCAGAGAAGATCGCCGTGATCACGGGAGGGGCCGGAGGGATCGGCCAGGCGGCCGCACGACAATTTACCGCTGAGGGCGCACGGGTCGTATTGGTTGACCGCGAAGAGCCGGCGCTTCAGACTGTCGTGCAGTCCCTGGGCGAAGACGTGGCGAGTTATGCGGTCGCCGATGTCACCCAGCCCGAACAGGTCCAAAGCTATATCAACGAGGCCATCCAACGCTGGGGCGGCATCGATATATTATTGGCGAACGCGGGAATCGAAGGTATCGTGTCGCCGATACCGGACTATCCCTTTGACATCTTCGAGCAGGTCATGGCGGTCAACGTGCGCGGAGTCTGGCTGGCGCTCAAATATGTCGTACCGGCGATGCGTGACCGGGGCGGCGGCAGCATCGTGATCACCTCCTCCACCGCCGGGATCGGTGGGACCGCGGGCATGTCGGCCTATGTCACCAGCAAACATGCGGTCATCGGCCTGATGCGCACTGCGGCGTTGGAGTGCGCCCCCCTGGGTATCCGGGTCAACACCGTCAACCCCGCCCCGATCGAGACGAGGATGATGCGCTCGCTGGAGGAGATGAGAGTCGCGGCGGCGGACGATTCCGAGGTAACGGTGGAGCGGACCAAAGAGGCCTATGCGGCACGCATCCCGCTGCAGCGCTACGGAGACCCCGAGGAGGTGGCGAAATTGATGCTGTTCCTGGCCAGCGACGAGAGCAGCTTTTGCACCGGCGGCGTCTACATGGTGGACGGAGGCAGGTCCGCTGGGAGCCCGTAGAAACGCCGGACCGAAATTGTGGACCCGTTGGGCCTAGACCGGAGTTCAAATATCTTGCGATGCCATGCGGAGGAGCCCTATGGGAATGTACCGAGTTTTTTCCGGAAGCGACGGTGAAAGCCATATCGAGGAACTGCGATTGGAGGACCACCCCGAACTGGGCGCAATGACCAATGTCGGCGAGGTCCGGGTCCAAGAGTTTGACGGCACCAGGAATATGGACTTCCACCCCCTTCCCGAGCGCAGGCTGATCATTCATCTTTCCGGCGAGGTCGAGATCACCACCAGCGACGGCGCCAAGCAGAGGTTTCGGGCGGGGGACGTCCGGCTCATGGACGACGTTACCGGCCGCGGCCACGCCCACTTTGACCTCAGCCCGTCAGCAGCCGTTTACATCATCCTCAAAGACTGATCCGGTTAGATAAAAACCGAATATAAAGGAGATAGCAATGACAATCGAGAGAAGCAACCCTTCCGCGCTGGCCCACCCGCCGGGATACAGCCATGTGGTCAAGGACGGCACAACGGTCTATGTGGCCGGACAGTTGGCTAGAAATAGCGCCGGGGAAACCGTGGGCGTTGGAGATTTCAGCGCCCAAGCCGAACAGGCGTTCAAGAACGTGCAGGCGGCGTTGGAGTCTGTGGGTAGCGACATGAATCACATCATGAAGATGAACGTGTTCATGACTCACCGGGAAGATATCCCGGAGTACCGGGTCATCAAGGCCAAATATGTCCCGGATAACGATCTGCCGGTGAGCACGCTGATACTTTGCTCCGGGCTGGCCGACCCGGTCTTCCGTATCGAGGTCGAAGTTATCGCCACCTTAGCTTGACCAAGGCCGGATATTCTCCCGGACCGGCGGGCTCAGAGCGCAGTTGATGCTGGCTTGACCGTGACTGAGGGGCTGATTAACATAAAATTGTAGTAGGGTTGGAATTGCGACCCTCCTATCTCCCATCGCTCCACCCGGAGGGTCCTTCTGGGTGGGGCGTTTTTCTTAATTCTTGTCCAACGTCGCGGCCCCAGAAACTTGACCGGACGAAGATTGTTGCTTAACATAACGCGTAGACATAACGTCTCCCTTCTCCAGCGCGCCGCCTGGTTGATCCTACCGGGCGGCGTTTCTTATCTCAGCCGCCGTTACCGGCATTAGCCATCCACCTGTTCAGCACCTCGCGGTCTCGGGGAAATGCCAGTTCGGGCAGATCGCCGGTATCGAAGAAGCCGACTTCCAATGCTTCCGGCCCGGCTTTAAGCGTTCCTCCCGTCTCCCGGGCTGAGTAAACCGCCACCATCACCGGGTCGCCAGGCTCGGAATACAGGCCGATCAGCTCTCCTGGCTCTATCTCAAGTCCCGTTTCTTCCCAGACCTCTCTGGCCGCCGCCCGTTCCACCACTTCTCCCCGGTCTACGTAGCCGCCCGGAAGTCCCCAGAGCCCATACCCAAGGTCGGTGGCCCGGCGGATCATCAGCACCTTGCCATCCCGCGGCACGATGCAGATAACTGCCACCTTGGGGTCGTAGAAGATAACGCGGCCGCAGTTCGGGCACACGGGCCGCTGATGCCCGAAGACCTCTTTGGTCTCCAAGGCAGCGGCGCAGGACGGACAGAATTTGTCGTCTTGGGTCAAGAAACCACTCACTGATGACGCGGGCATTGGTCCCGCGCGTTTGGTTAGATGCAAGTGCCGCTGATTATAATATGCCTTGGCCTTGTTGCATCGGCATGTAGACCAGCGCCTAAATTACGCGGAAAATCCGGCCGGCAGCCGGAGGGTAGAGTCAGATAATTCTACGATTCAGGACAAATTACAGGCGTTTCATGACGCCCAAGCCCTATGCGTTCGGCTTTGTGATGTCGTCGGTCGTGGCGGTGTTGATCGTCATCGCCATCGTGGTGCTGGGTGAATACACCAAAACCAGAGGAAGGTTCTTGCTCTCGGCCCTGATGGTCGAAGGCTATTTCTTCTGTAGTTTGGGACCGGCTTGGGCGGCCGAGCGGCGGCCCGATTCGCCCTTATCCAGGGTCGCGTTGGCGGCGGCGGTGGCCGCCCTGCTGCTGCTTCTGACCGGGACCTGGGGCACACCCAACTCAGACGCCTTCTGGAAGAGTACGGCGATCGTTACCACGCTGGCCCTGGTCCTGGCCTATATGGCGGTGGTGGACGTTCAGCCGGGGAGACTAGCCCGCAGCTTCCCGGTTAAGGCCGTCGCCCTGGCGACCGTGATCGCCTGTGTTGGGATGGCAGCCGGGATCAAGTGGCCTCCCTACTGGTGGGTCTTCACGCTGGCGGTCATGGTATGGGCCGCCGCTCTGCTGGTTCCGGCGATGGCTTATCTGGGCCGACGGATGGGGAGGCGGATTCAGGGCCGCTGACTTCGCACCAAGCTCTCGACCAAGCTGCGCTCGGGCATGGCGTCCTGAGCTCCGGTCCGGGTCACGGCCAACGCCCCGGCGGCGGAGGCGATGATCACCGCTTCTTCCAGGTCCTTGCCCTCGGCCAGCGAGACCGCCAGCGCGCCGTTGAAGGCGTCACCCGCCGCAACCGAGTCCACCGCATCCACGTCAAACGGCAGCGCCATGCCGCGACTGCTCCGGCTGGCGAAATACGCGCCCTGAGCCCCCAGCTTGATCACCGCCGTTCCGACGCCCCGTTCCAAAAGCGCGGACGCGGCCTTGGCCGCCGATTCGGGGCCGGTCACGGGAAAATCCACCAATGCCTGGGCTTCGGTCTCGTTGGGGGTAATCACATCGCAGAGACTCAAAAAATCGCCGGGCATCGGCCTGACCGGTCCGGGGTCCAGCATGACCGTGACGCCTTGGTCTCTGGCTGCCCGCGCGGCCTCCAACGACAGCTCCGGCGAGACCTCCAATTGCAGCAACAATGCAGCAGCGTCCGGCAACCCTAGCTTCACCGCCGCGGCTTCGGCCGCACCGCAGGTGGTGTTGGCCCCAAGGACCTGGGTGATGCAGTTTTGGGCCGTTTCATCGACGCCGACCACCGCTATCCCCGAACTTTCGTCCGGGTTTACCCTGATGCCGGAGATGTCTACTCCGGCTGCCGCCAGGCCGTCCAGCAACTGGGGTCCGAACATATCCCCGCCGACGCGTCCTACCATGGCGGACCTGGCCCCCATGCGGGCGGCGGCCACGGCCTGGTTGGCGCCCTTGCCCCCGGCGTAGGTGAGGAAACGGCTACCGACCACCGTCTCTCC
>JADFPD010000068.1 GCA_022562475.1 Chloroflexota bacterium
AGCCTCTCACAAGGAGGAGGAAGGTGGGGATGACGTCAAGTCATCATGGCCCTTATGTCCTGGGCTACACACACGCTACAATGGCCGGTACAATGGGTTGCTAAAGCGCGAGCTGGAGCCAATCCCACCAAAGCCGGCCTCAGTTGGGATTGCAGGCTGCAACTCGCCTGCATGAACGTGGAATCGCTAGTAACCGCAGGTCAGCACACTGCGGTGAATACGTTCCCGGGCCTTGTACACACCGCCCGTCACGTCATGGAAGCCGAGAACGATTGAAGTCGCTGAGCTAACCCGCAAGGGAGGCAGGCGCCGAGGTCGGGTTTGGTGACTGGGACGAAGTCGTAACAAGGTAGCTGTACCGGAAGGTGCGGCTGGATCACCTCCTTTTAAGGAGCACCAGACCAGGTCTGTTAATTCCCGACTCGTCGGGATGCGGAGGCAAGGTCCACTCCTAGGTCGTTCGGTGAGTGTTCCGTTTCCCGAAAGCCGACAGGTAGAGCGCAAATGTGCTCCCCGGCTCACGGAGCGGTTCCCTGAGAAAGCTCACTGACCCCGGACTAGATCCGGGGACCTATAACTAAGCAAACCAACAAGTGAACAGAATCTTTCTTACTTCCACTACTCAGTAGTTAACGAAAAAGCCCCGACGCGAGTCGGGGCTTTTTGCTGTCAGCTTTCAGCAGTCAGCTTCTTGTTTGGAGTCGAGGATTGGTTGATGTGGGGGCGAAATCCCCCTCGGTCCCCCTTTACGAAAGGCAATAATATACTTGCCTCAGTAAAGGGGAAATGAGATGATTGGCAGACACATTATTTTGGGGGAATTCTTGAAAAATTTTCCTATCCGATTGTTCATAGCGTACACGGAAAATATAGCCGGTTTAAGTGGGTATCTTGACGCGGGATTTCTAGACCGGCCGGAGGGCCAGGAATCACCTTTCAAAGAAGACACCATAATTGACGATGAGTTCAAATTGTCGTTCGGCAAGCATTGGGAAGATTTGGAACAAGCATGTAAGGAATTTGGGCTAACAGGCCCAGCCACGACGATAGCTAAGATACATCAAGCGGTAGCAAGACCTGGGTTGACCTACGGAAAAGCGAAGCGTTTATTCGATGAATTGTCGGGACGCTTGTCAGACGAATCCAATTCCCTGCAACTGTTTATGGTCGAGCGCGATGAGCTTCGGTATGTGACTGAAAGAAACCTATTCGGCGAAGATGTCGCGGCGAGTTTTCAAAAAGCCTCATTCGATATTGAGGAGGCGGGCAAATGTTTGGCGTTTGACCGAGGTACGGCGTGCGTTTTCCATCTTATGAGAGTCATGGAATTAGGATTGCGTGTTTTGGGTGATGCCTTGGGCATACCCTCTACCAGCAACCGGAATTGGGATGAAATCCTAAACAAAGCCGACAAAGAAATGAAACAACGGCGCCAAGATCAGTCTCCAGAGTGGCAGTCTGATGAGGTGTTCTTCTCTTCCGCCGTCGCTCATCTACGGAGTGTCAAAATCGCTTGGCGTAATCCGACTATGCATATTGAAGCCAAATACACGGAAGAAGAAGCTGAAGATATATGGACCCATGTTGCGAGTTTCATGCGTCATCTATCAACACGACTCTCCGAGGCGACTGACTAATTATGGCTTCTTATCTTTCGGAGACCGAATCTTGTCCTTTGGCACAGAAACAATCTTCTGCGCCAGTCGTTGGAACTTCTGAAACGGAGTCTCGTGTTCTGTTTCAGAGTTCGTCTTCGGTGGTGGGTGGTCTTTCGGCATTTTTGTGCCTCCCTTTCTTTCGGCTACGCCGTAACTGCCCCCGTAAGTTGTTTGTATGTGAGCCGCTTTCCGGAGACGCCCTTCATGACTCCGTTGAACCGTTTACCGTCGCTAACCTTGCGACTGTTGTACCGGAAGGATTCTTCATCCACGTACCGGAACAGATGGAAAGGCTCCACGCTGATGTAAGTGCCTTTGATGGCCCGTTTCAAGAGACTCCAGAAGTTTTCGATCCCGTTGGTGTGAACCAATCCGTGCACGTATTCCTCAGCGTGGTTGATAACTTCATGAGTGTAGTTAGGGCCGATAGCGTTGTATCCTGCGTGTTCGTCGGTGTAGACGATGGTTCCAGGCTCAACGCTCCTGCGAATGGTGCCCGACAGGGTATCTTGGCCAGTGCTCCTGATTACCTTGGCGTTGACCGCGCTGTGCCCATCGGGGCCATGCCGCTCCAAAAGCCCCATTACGGCGGTCTTGCCAGCGGTGCCACGACCCTGGATTACTTCCTTGCGTTTGCTCTTGTGCATGAATCGCGCTTTGCCGCCGACGTAAGTCTCATCAACTTCCACTTCTCCGGACATGCCGCCGAAGTCTCCATCTTGCATGGCAAGGCGGATACGGTGGAGCATGAACCAGGCGGACTTCTGAGTAATGCCGATGGCTCTGGCGATTTCATAGGAACTGACGCCGTTCTTGGCACTGGAAATCATCCAGATAGCGGCCAGCCACTTATCCAAGCCGATTGGGCTGCCTTCAAAGATAGTACCAACCTTGACAGAGAACTGCCGTTTGGCGTGCTTGGAGCGGCATTCCCAGATACGGCGCGTAGGGATGAAACGAACATCATCGCGTCCGCAATTCGGACAGGCGATTACCCCATCAGGCCAGCGCAGGCTGACCATGAAATCTAGACAGACATCGGGGTCTGAAAAGTATCTGATGGCTTCGAGTAAAGTCTTTGGTTCGTTGTTCATGGTATCTATCTCCTACAGGCATAGAATACCATGATTCACGTACTGAGTCAAGTATATTATTGCCTTTACGAAAGGGGGAAGAAAGGAACTCTCGCCCGTATCGGTCCCCTGTTTCCAGAACTGCCATTCTGAGGAGCGCCGTAGGCCGACGAAGAATCTACCAAACATCACCTTGGCAGACCCTTCGCTTCACTCAGGGTGACATATGCCCAGGGATTTTCAATCCGGGGATTAGGCACCGGCGGCCAATTGTGGTAGAAGAAATTTCAAGCCCCCCTTTCGTATAGGGAGGTTAAGGGGATTTTGGCAGCCCCCTACCGGCGGCTCTGCGCCTGCAGGTCCAGCTTCCAGGCCATCTCGCTGAAGGAACCGACGACGTTGCTGACCCAACAGGCGACATCTACGTTTGGAGAGTGGCCGGACCCGTGATAGATGTGCAGATGCCGGTTGGCCTCAGGCAACGCTTGGTATTCCGCCAAGATGTTGTCTACCCCAACCGTGGTGTCCCGGTCGCCGCCCATGACCAGCGTGGGCACCTTTATCTCGTGCAGCCGGTCACGAAGCCTCAGTCCGGCCATGGACCGCCGGCCGCCGATGAAACGCTCCACCGGATTTCGTGCTATGTCGGCCATGACCGCCTGCTTGAAGTCTTCGGTCACGTGAGGGGCGTTGAACCCCATATCTCCGGCCGGCGGCCCTCCGCCCTTTAGTGACTCCCGCAGTTCCTCTTCCCAGCCGTCCTTCAAGGACCGGCCGATCAGCGGGGCTGGGTTCATCAGCACCAACCCTTTGATCCGGTCTTGATGCTCCAAGGAGTACTGGGCCACCGTGGCCCCGCCCATGGAATGGCCCACCAGTGTGAAGCCGTCCAGTCCCAATGCCTCCGTGGCGTTGAACAGATCGCCGGCGAAGGTCTCCACGGAGTAATCTTCTTCCTTGAACGGCCCGGAGGCGGAGGCGCGGTCTGAGTTCCCAGCGCCCCGGTTGTTTAAGACGATCACCCGGAATCGCTCCTCTGAGAGGAACTCCAGGGTGTAACGCCAGATGGCGGCCGATGATGTATAGCCATGCACCAGCACCAACGTATCTGGTCCGTGCCCCTGCTCAAAATACTCCAACTGCACCGGGCCGGCCTGGACAAATCTGGATTCCATAGATCCATCTCCGTTTACCTCCACTGTGGGGAGGGTATCTGCCATCCTAGACATTTCCATCGTTAGACGAAAGGCCCAGAAACGATTCACGGACAAGCGCGGTCAGTGTGGACCTGCTGCGCACCGGCATTACATCGGTTATGCTATCACTCGCACCGGCCGAGGCGCATGACACCAAAAAATCCTAATGGATTCCAGGAGGAAGCATGAGACTGGAAGGAAAGGTCGCTTTGATCACGGGCGCTGCTCACGGCATGGGGGCGGAAGAGGCCCGTTTATTCGCCAGGGAAGGAGCCAAGGTCGCCATCGCCGACATACGGGAAGATGACGCCCGCAAGGTTGAGGCCGAGATCGCGGAGGCCGGCGGCGAAGCGATGGTAATCATGCTGGACGTTAGCCAGGAAGACCAGTGGGAGGATTCAGTGGCCGCGGTTGTAACCCGGTTCGGCAAACTGGACATTCTGGTCAACAACGCCGGCATCAGCGGCAGCGGCGAGCGTGACCCCAGAAGCACCGAGGCCTGGGACCGGCTGATGGATATCAACGCCAAAGGCGTATTCCTGGGCATGAAACACGCCATCCCGGAGATGGAGAAGGTTGGCGGCGGGGCCATCGTTAATATCTCGTCCATATCCGGATTTGTGGGACAAGAGGCGATACACCCCGGCTACAACGCCTCCAAGGGCGCGGTCCGGCTGGTGACCAAGGCGGCCGCCGTGCAACACGCCAAGAGCGGCATCCGGGTAAACTCGGTCCACCCGGGGATGATGCCCCCCATGCTGACCTCTTTCCAGAAGGGCGACCCCGCCCGAGACGCCATGAACGCCGCCGTTCCCATGGGCCGGGAAGGCGAACCCATCGAGGTTGCCAACGCTGTGTTGTTCCTGGCGTCGGACGAGGCATCCTACATCACCGGGACCGAGCTGATCGTGGACGGCGGGTTCACGGCCAAATAGCTTGAGCGAAGGAGCGCGACGATGAGGTTGGAAGGAAAGGTGGCGGTCATCACCGGCGGCGCCCACGGTATGGGCGCTGAAGAGGCGCGGCTCTTCGCCAGGGAGGGCGCCAAGGTTGTTATCGCCGACATCCGCGAAGAGGACGCCCGCAAGGTGGAAGCTGAGATCGCCGAGGCCGGCGGCGAGGCCATGGTGGTCATGCTGGACGTCAGCCAAGAGGACCAATGGGAGCAGGCAGTCGCACAGGTTGTGGCCAGGTTCGGCAAGCTGGACATCCTGGTCAACAACGCCGGCATCGGCGGCAGCGGCGAGACGGACTTCCGAAGCACCGAATCTTGGGACCGGCTGATGGACATCAACGCCAAAGGCGTTTTCTTGGGCATGAAACACGCCATCCCGGAGATGGAGAAGGCCGGCGGCGGAGCCATCGTGAATATCTCCTCGATCTCGGGAATGGTCGGACAATCATACGTGCACCCCGGCTACAACGCCTCCAAAGGCGCCGTCCGGCTGGTGACCAAGGCGGCGGCGGTGCAGCATGCCAAGAGCGGGATACGGGTCAATTCGGTCCATCCGGGAAGCATGCCCCCCATGCTGACCTCGGGCCCCAGGGGCGACGGCGGGAGCCAGGAAGCCCGCATGGCCGCCATACCCATGGGACGGGAGGGGCGGCCGATCGAGGTCGCCTACGCCGTGCTGTTCCTGGCCTCGGACGAAGCTTCCTACATCACCGGCACCGAACTGATGGTGGACGGCGGTTTCACGGCCCGGTAATCAGACCAGATCGGAGCGTTAGCATGCGGCTTGAAGGAAAAGTAGCCCTGATCTCTGGAGGCGCCCGCGGAATGGGCGCCGAAGAGGCCCGGATCTTCGCCCGAGAGGGCGCGAAAGTGGTCATCGGAGACATCGCGGAAGAAGACGGGAAGGCCGTCGAGGCCCAGATCTCTGAGGCGGGCGGCCAGGCGTTGTTCATCCGTTTGGACGTCACCCAAGAAGATGACTGGACCAGGGCCGTCGATCTCGCGGTCTCCCGCTTCGGCAAGTTGGACATTTTAGTGAACAACGCCGGCATCAGCAGCCGCTCCTTCACCGACGACACCGGAATCGACGGATGGGACAAGATCATGGAGGTCAACTCCAAGGGCGTCTTCCTGGGGACCAGGGCCGCCGTTCCCAAGATGCTGGAGGCCGGGGGTGGGTCCATCATCAACATCTCATCCATCATGGGACTGGTCGGCTCAGCCGGCGGCCACCCCGCCTACAACGCCTCCAAAGGGGCGGTCAGGATCTTCTCCAAGGCCATGGCCGTCCGCCACGGAAAGGACAATATCCGGGTGAACTCGGTGCATCCGGGGTTCATGCCGCCGATGACCTCGGGCATCGCCTACGACCAAGACCAACGCCGCAGCAGCCTGGAACAGACCCCTCTCGGCCGGGAAGGGCGTATCGAAGAGGTCGCCAACGCTGTTTTGTTCCTGGCCTCTGACGAGGCGTCCTACATCACAGGGGCCGAACTGGCGGTGGACGGCGGGTTCACGGCCAAGTAATCATTCCATCAAGCGGTCTAGGGAGGCATCCATGGGTTTCAAGGTGCTCTACCACCTCACCACCGGCAACCTGAAGGGCATCGCCGAAGAGGCCAAGTGGGCCGAGGAAATGGGCTACGACGGTCTGTGCACCGAGGACGCGGCCCACGACCCAATGATGCCACTGATGCTGGCGGCCTCGACCACGTCGCGGGTGACCCTTGAGACCCGGGTGGCCATCGCCTTCCCCCGCTCGCCCATGGTGATGGCCTATGCCGCAAGGGACCTGCAGGACTTTTCCGGTGGCCGATTCCGGCTGGGTTTGGGCACCCAGGTCAAGGGCCATATCCAGCGGCGTTTCTCCACCGAATGGACCGCGCCCGGACCGCGGATGAGAGAGTACGTCCAGTCGCTGCACGCCATCTGGGGAGCCTGGGAAAAAGGGGAAAGGCTGGAATTCCACGGCGAGCACTACAACTTCTCTTTGATGACGCCCTTCTTCAGTCCCGGCAAGTCGGAGCAGCCACGGCCTCCGGTGTTCATCAGCGCCGTGAACCCTTACAACTGCCGGGTGGCCGGGGAGGTCTGCGACGGGGTCGCGCTGCATCCCCTGACCACGCCCAAGTACTTGAAAGAGATCATCAAACCCAACATCGCCGATGGCGCCGCCAGGACGGGCCGCGACCCCAAGTCGGTCAACCTCAGCAACTCTTCTTTCGTGATCACCGGGCCCAATCAGAAGGCGATCGACGCTGAGAAAGTGGCGGTAAAGAAGCGGATCGCCTTCTACTGCTCGACCCGCAGTTACTCCAAGGTGTTGGAAGTGCAGGGCTTCCAGGAATTGGGGGTCTGGCTCCACGAGATGTCCCTGAAGCAGCAATGGGACCAGATGGCGGGCCTGATCACCGACGAGATACTGGACGCCTTCGCCGTGGTCGGCGGCTACAGCGAGGTCCCCGGACTGCTGAAGGAACGCTATGACGGCCTCCTGGACGAGGTAGTCTTCAACGCCATCAGCCCAGGCAGCGCCGACGAAGCAGAGGTCCGGAAGGCGATCGCGGGGTTGCAGGAATAACCGGACTCCCTCGATATATCCTGTCATGCTGAGGAGCCACGCTCCGGCTCGTCCGGGCGGGCGACGAAGCATCTACCAACCTTGACCTGGCCTGGACTGAATCTCAAAGGCAATCATGGCAGACCCTTCGACAAGCTCAGGGTGACAATATTAGTGACTGCATCTGGGATTTACCCCCGCTCCACCCACTTCCCCGCTTCCACTGCCGTCAGAAAGTCCGACACGGTCCGGTTGTAGAGCTCCGGCTCTTCGAGGTTGATGGTATGTCCGGATTGGGGGAAGACGGCCAGGCCGCACGACGGGATGTTTTTTTTCATGAAGATGGCCGGCCCCACGCAAGGGGCGTCCTCGTCCCCGATCATCACCAACGTCGGGATCTTGATCTGCTGCAGCTCTTTTTGAAGTTGGTAGATGGTGGGCCGCTTCATCTGCACGCCCTGGAAGGTCAGCGAAGACCCCTGGGCCGAGTGGCCCGCAAACCCGGCGTGGAATTTGGCCCACCCCACCGGGTCTTTGCGGAGGAATTGCACCCGTTCCAGCCCTCGAGCGTATTTGTCGGCGAACTTCTCCATGCCCTCGGCAACCATGGACTCGCTGAGAGCCCGCCAGGACGCCAACTGCTGCTCCCGGTCATCGGCATCAGAGCCGGCCCCCGCCGAGGCTACGACCAGCGACCGGCACATCTCGGGATGGGCGATGGCGAAGCCCAGGGTCACCGTCCCGCCCATGGAAAGTCCTCCTATGTGGGCCTGCCCGATGTCCAGGCGCCGCAGCAGACGGTACAGGTCCTCCACTTGATGGTCTTGGGAATAGGCGTTTGGGTCGTCGGGAACGCCCGACGGCGGGTAACCCCGGTGGCAGTAGGTGATGACCTGGTAGCGCCGGGAGAAGAAGTTCACCTGGGGCTCCCAACTGTCGATGTTGCCGGCGAATTCGTGGCTCAACACTAGGGGGTAGCCCTCGCCGGCCACCTGGTAGTAAATGTCCACGCCGTCGGATGAGAAAGTGGGCATGATTAAGACTCCGGATTGTTCTTGGGCCGCCGATTCGTTCCGGATGATAGGTTGCGCCGGCAGGCCCGTCAATTTAGGGGTTGCCTCTCCACCTCAAACAGGCTAGTCTTCGGCCATTCCCAAGCGACTGCCTACGAACCTGGAGGAAGAAATGCTGAACAAAGTGCACCATGTGACCTATGTGGTGGAGAGCATCTCCGACATGGCCGCCTACATGGAGAAAAGCTTCGGCGTAAAACCCATCTCGACGGACGAGTTCACCGAGCAGGGCTTCAAGTCCATCCTATACCGCATCGGCGAGACCCTGGTCGACTTCTTCGAGCCCCTGCGGGAGGACACCACCATGGCCCGCCAACTGAAGGCTACCGGCCCCGGCGTGATGCACGTGGCCTGGGGCGTGGAGGGCATCGACGCGGCCTTCAAGAGCCTGCAAGACAGCGGCAACCAGATGCGCGGCGACGCCCCCGCCACCAGTCCCTTCGGCTACAAGACCGCCAACATCGAGACCACCAGCTCCCACGGCATCCATTTCCAGTTGGCCGAAGGCGAGCCTGCGTAATCCGCCACTCAACTGGTCAACTTGCAATATGATGGTAATCAAGTTTCGGATAGGCTCCTTTAAGTAGGCCGATGGAAATGATTCGAGAGGCTAGCCCGGCCGATGCGATGGCTGTTGCGAAGGTCCAGGTTGATAGCTGGCGATCAACATATCCCGGGATAGTGCCCCAAGACTATCTGGATGCCCTCTCGTATGAGCAGAGAGCCACGGTCTGGAGCACTATCCTCTCCACCGCTACGGGCAGACAATTCGTCTTTGTCGCCGAAGACCCTGACAGAAATATTGTTGGCTTTGCCTCTGGTGGCCGCGCGAAATGGAGCGACTCAGATTACGAGGGTGAGTTATCTGCAATCTATCTCCTGGAATCCCATCAGCACAAAGGGCTCGGGAGACTGCTGACCGCAAGGTTAGCCAGGCACCTGTTGGATGAGGATATCAATTCCATGTTGGCGTGGGTGCTCGCAGCGAACCCTTCACGTCCATTCTATGAGGCTCTAGGAGCGAGACAGGTTTCTGAGCGTGATATCACGATTGGGGGCACAAAACTTAAGGAGGTCTCTTACGGTTGGCCGGATCTTAACCTTGTGGCTCTTTTCGAAGACTGAAAATCAGGCGACCAGGATTTTGTAGGGGCGGCTAGGGTGCCGACGAATTCATAGATCACTACAATTACGAGCATGCCCAGGGGGAATTCGCTCTTACAAAGGACCAATCATGCAATACAACTCTCTCGGCCGGACCGGGCTCAATGTCTCCCGCGTGGGGTTCGGCGGCGGCGGTATCGGGCAGGTCTGGGGCGCCACCACCCGGGACGAAGCCGTCCGGGCCGTTCACCGGGCGCTGGACCTGGGTATCAATTACTTCGACGTTGCGCCGGCCTACGGCGACGGCAAGGCGGAAGAGGCCCTGGGAATCGCGCTGGAAGGACGGTCGGAAGAGGTGTTTATCGGCACCAAGGTCCGGGTGCCCGCCGATGACCTCGCCAACGCGACAGCCGCGGTGCAACGCTCCATGGAGACCAGTCTGCGGCTGCTGAAGCGGGACTCGGTGGACATACTCCACGTGCACAACCGCTTCACCCAAGACCGGGGCGACGTTCCCAACTCCCTTTCCGCAGACGACGTATTGGGTCCGGTGCTGGACGCCTACCGGGCGGTGCAACAGGCGGGGAAGACCCGGTTCATCGGTCTGTCAGCGATGGACCACGATGTGCCGACCCTAAACCGGGTCATGGAAAGCGGGCACTGGGACACCGTGTTGGCCTATTACAACCTGCTTAACTGGACCGCCCAACAGCCCCCTCCGCCGGGCGTAGACTTTTTCGACAATGGCCAGAATATCCAACTGGCCAAGAGGCATAATATGGGAGTTATCGGCATCCGATCCCACGCCGCCGGAGCCCTGAGCGCCGCGGTCGACCGGCCGATCGCAAATGACAACGACCTGTTGCGCAAGGATGTGGCCAGCGCCGCCCAGTTGGAGTTCCTGCTTGACGGTCCTATCCAGACCCTGTCCCAGGCGGCGATGGTCTTCTGCCTGATGAACCGGGACATCCACACCACGATTCCCGGCGTGAAGAACCAGGCCGAAGCCGAGGAGACCGCCCGTTGCATCGACCTCGGCCCCATTCCTGTGGCACACATGACCCGGCTCCAGGAGCTCTATAACAAGGGATTCAGGCCTTAGCCAAGATCCTGTGATGAAGGCCCCCTTACCCAAGGACGCCGAACGGTCGTTAACTCTTTCGGATAGCGCATCAGGAGGAGATCATGGCTCAGCAATTCAGTTCTGAAGATTCCGGGTCCAGAAGTATCCACGCTCATGTGCCCTTCTCTGCTCAGCCCCAAATATCCGATATCAAACCTAATTATGACTACATCATCCTGGGCGCAGGCTCGGCCGGTTGCATCGTAGCGGCGCGGCTGGCGGCCGCGTTTCCTTACCTCAGCATCCTGCTGGTCGAAGCTGGAGATTCCATTTCCCCCTCTAATGAAACGGTATGGAACCCTAGGGAATGGGCATTAATCTCCAAAGACCGGAATCTGGAATGGGGCTATGAATCCACTTTCCAGCGAAACTTGAGCGGCAGAAGAATCCCCATGGGGCGCGGCAAAGGAATGGGAGGCTGCAGCATCCACAACGCCATGGTGTACGTGCGCGGCGGCGCGAAAGGCTTTAACAACTGGGCAGCGATGGGCAATCAGGGGTGGGACTACAATAGCGTTGTGCCGTATTTCCAGAACGTGGAAAATCAGATGTACATCACCGTTGCGTCCAGCGATCCTTTTATCGCGGCGATGACGAACGCCTGCGCCAATCTGGGAATTCCCTATAACCCAGACTACAATCAATACGTTGATCAGGTATGTACCTCGCCGTTTCAGTATGCTATCTCCGCAAACCAACGGAGGGAAACAACTGACAGCGTTTTCTTGGCGGCCCAATTCCCGAATCTGGATATCGCCACTGAAACATTGATCAAAAAAATTGTTGTTGAAAACCTGACCGCTAAAGCAGTGATATTACATCAGGCCGACGGCGAAAAGGAAATCAGCGCCAATCGGGAAATTATATTGACCGCGGGAGCTATCGGCAGTGCCCATACCCTGATGCTGTCGGGCATCGGCAATCAGAGAGAATTGAGCCAGTTTGGCATCCTGCCGGTCACAAATCTGCCGGGTGTGGGGCAAAATTTTCAAGACGACCTTTATGTGACCACTTTGTTTAAGAGCAAACAACAGATGCCGGACCAACCCTACGGCCTCATGGGGACGGTGATTTTCGCCAATTCCCCCACTAACAACCTTGGTCTTGGCACCGACATAGAATGTTCATTGGCCAGCGGAAGCATGATCGGTATAGGTCTGACTTACCCTTCTTATCTCATTTACCCCAACATCCAACTGCTGAGAAGCCGAGGGACCGTAACGCTCAGTAGCGCCGATCCCACCATCGCTCCGATCATCGACCCCAATTATCTCAGTGCGCCGGGAGATATGGAGAATTGTTTACAAGCCCTTCAATTGGCCAGAACCATCGGCGCGAATTCCGCCTTGTCGGCATGGTTTGAAGAGGAAGTCATGCCGGGACCGCAGTGGGACAACATGCTGGAAGAGTATATCAGGCAGACTGCGGGTACCTGTTACCACTATGCCGGTACCTGCAAGATGGGAATCGATGACATGGCTGTCGTCGCTCCGGACCTCAGAGTCAGAGGAGTGTCCAATCTGCGGGTGATTGACTCGTCCATCATCCCGCAAACGGTATCCGGCAACACGGCGGCGGCCACGATGATGATCGCGGACAAGGGCAGCAGTCTGGTCATCGCCGGCATGTGAGTGAGACGGCACCCAGGCATGAGTCGTGAATTTTTTTGCTCGTTCCCTCTGAAGTCCTCCTAGCATTCGCGGCGTGCTTTTCCGTCCATTCGTGGCAATCTTCTGTTACCGTTCGAGGTGAACTTGCCAAACCACCCCCCACCCTTCGATAGGCTCACGGCGAGCGGAATCGAATCCTCCCCAAATTACCAGGTCCGGTTCGCCTCTCGCATCAAGAAACAAGCCGAGATCGCCACTGGAGCCGTCGGACTGATCACCCATCCGAAACAGGCTGAAGAGGTGTTGACCAACGAAGAGGCCAACGTGGTTATTCTGGACTTAGACCTTGGGCCACACCTGGGTGGCGAAGTCTTCCATGAGCCCGAGCATCGAGTCCAGGTCCTCGGTCTGGCGGAAAAAGTCCCAGATCATCGACGTCACGCCCATGTCTTGGTATTGGCGGATGTCCCCGGCGATCTGGCCGGCGTCGCCGACGAAGGGCAGGCGGTCCGGACCGGCGGCTTCTTTCTTCAACTCGAACTGGTGGGTCCGGTAGATCGTCTCGATGGTTGACGGGTCCCGGCCAAAGCGCTTGGCGTATCCGGCCAGCCGTTCTAGCCCGGCTTTCAATTGCTCGGGCGTGCCCATGGGGAAGATGGGGTTGGACCCCAGTGGATACCAGCCGTCGGCCAGTTCGGCGGTGCGGCGCAGGGCCGGGCGGCTCTCCCCGCCCACCCAGATGGGCGGATGGGGCTTCTGCACTGGCTTGGGCAGGAAGCTGATGCCGTCGAAACTGATGTATTTGCCTTCGAAGCTGGGATCGTCCTCGGTCCACAGGACCTTGAAGGCCCGGATGTATTCGTCGGTCACCGCGCCCCGTTCCTCGAAGGGCGGCAAGCCCAACGCCTCAAACTCCTCCCGCATCCAGCCGACCCCGACGCCGACCACCAACCGCCCTCCGGAGAGGACGTCCAGGGTCGCCAGGGACTTGGCGGCGATCAGCGGGTTCCGGTGCGGGACGATCAGGACGCTGGTCACCAGACGGATCTTGCTGGTCTGGCCGGCGATGTAGGACAGCAGGGTGATCTGCTCCATGGACTCGCCCGACCCTGAGCCGGGGAACTCCCCGCTCTCGGTGTAGGGGTAGACCGAGGAGATATTCCGGGGCACCAGGATGTGGTCCCCGGTCAGCAGGGTGTCAAAGCCGAATTCCTCGCCCTTCCTGGCGATGATGCCCAATCTCTCGGGGGTGGCCAACGGCCCTCTGCCCGGCAAGGTGAAACCGTATTTCATGAGTCCTTCTCCAGTGTTATGTAATGTGGTCTATGCGGTATGCAAAGATCGGATTGACCTCTCGGTGCAACGGCGGGTTTAAAGCCCGCGCCTACGGGCATCAATCGATTGAATTAGCTGTCAAACCGCTCGTCCTGAGCCCGTCGAAGGACCCGTTCCCCGAAACTAAAACGCCGCCTTCAAGACCTCCATCACCTGCTCGGCGGAGGTGATGGGGACGGGGTTGCTGCGGCAGCCGCCGTCGGCGAGCACCAGTTCGGCGATCTTTGGCAAGTCTGCTTCCGGTATCTCCAGTTCCCGTATCCGGTGGGGCATTCCCATGCCCAGGACGAAATCGTCCACGGCTCGGGCCGCCGCCTCCGCAGCCGCCTCGTCGCTCATGCCGCGTGTGTCCACCCCCGCCGACCGGGCCAGCAACGCCTGTTTGGCGGCGGAAACTGGGCGGTTGAATTCCATGACGTAGGGCTGGGTGACGCAGGAAGTGTAGCCGTGGCCCACCGAGTATTTCACCCCCAAGATGTGGCCGATGGCATGGCTCAGTCCCATTGCGAAGTTGGGCGCTCCCATCATGGACATCCAAGCCGCCACCAGGCATTGTAGGCGCGCCTCGGGGTCGCGGTCCGATTCCCTGGACCTAGGCAGGTAGCTAAAAAGCATCTCCGCAGCGGCGAGGACCGGGGCATCGATTGCCGGCTGGTTGCCGGCGCTGTACAACCGCTCGATGCAGTGGTCCAGGGCTTTGACCCCAGTGGAGAGCCAAAGCCAGTCAGGAGTCCCTTCGGTCATCACCGGGTCCAGGATGATCAGGTCGGCGTAGAGCCGAGGATGACGCACCCGGATCTTGTGGCCTGCCTGGTCGTCCAGCACGTTGCCTCCGCCCATGTTGAACTCACCAGCGGAAAGAGTGGTGGGGACCGATACCTGCAGCGGCAGGTCCTTCCCGTCCAGGTTGGGAGTAAGCATCATGTTCTGTTCTTTTCCCAACTGACGAAGCTGCTCGACCGTGGTGATCTCCTCGGCCATCAAGACGGCGATCATGCGGGCGGCGTCCGAGATGGTGCTGCCGCCGACGCCCACCAATGTATCGGCGCCGTTGGCCACGGCCAGGTTGGCGGCCTCCACGGCGGCGGACAATGGGGCTCGCTGGGTCAGGCCCGAATATACACCAACGGACATATCGCCCAGCCCGTCGTTGATGCGGCGGACCGAGCCGGTTTTCTCGGCCACGGTGCGTCCCGACAGGACCAATACCCGTTTGCCGCCCAGCTTTTGGACTTCGTCTTTCAGAGAGCCGATCTCCCCGTTTCCGAAGACTATCCGGGTGGGGACCGCGGGGTCGAACTCGCCCTGCAGCAGGTTTTGCTGGTTCATATCTGGATCTCCGTATATAAATGGCTTAATCGGAAAGCGGGATTATGATGGTGAACCGGTCTTCGTCTCCGATGACGCGCGTGGAATGGCCGGTACCGGTCATGTCCTCGGCCAAAAGCACCGTGCCGGGGCCATACTGCTTCAGCGTGCCGTCCGGCAATCCCAATTCCACTGAGCCCGTTAGCGAGATGCTGTACTGCCGCCGGGGGGCGGTATGAAAATCGAGGAAATATCCGGCCTTTACCATGCGAAATGAGATTCCGGGTGTTTGCTCGACGGGCGAGGCCAGCCCGTGGGCGCCTTCGGTATCAAGAAATTCCGTCATCTCGAACTCTTTTTCTTCGATCACGGAATTGCCGTCGGGTCCGGTGTATACGCGCACGAATTTAGGCATCATTCACTCCATGCGAGCTGTCAGCCCTCAGCTTTCAGCGATTTCAATCTTTGGGCAACCACATTTCACGGGGGATTATATAGCGTCATTCGTTTGGCGGCGTAGGCCTCGAATCCAACGGCGAAGCAGAGTGTTCGAGCAGATGGCCGCTAGCGACATGAGCATCATGCGGTAGACCCACCGTCGGCTGACTTTTACCGTGGAATCCGGGTCCAGCCATCTGCCGCCGCGGGCCAGGCGGGCCAGGGTGGCCAGGCCCAACAAGAGCGGCCACAGGCAGGCCAAACGCAACCGGACCGAGCGCCGCGGGACCGCCAGGAGGTATTCTTCGGCGGCTTGGAAATGGCCCAGGGCGGTCCGCATCCATGGAACCAACACTTCTCTGGCGCGGACTTCATTGGCCGGGTCCAGCAGGTCCTCGGGAGAAAGGCCGGCCGCCGCCAACTCGTCGGCTGGAAGGTAGCACCGGCCCGCCCTCAGGTCGCGGGGTATGTCCCGTAGGATATTAGTCAACTGCAGAGCTTTGCCGAACCGGACACCTGTCTGCGACATCTCCGCCACGTCCCACCCCTTCAGACTTGGCTCGTGGGCGGCCGTAACCTTGGTCCAAAACTCGCCGACACAGCCGGCCACCAGATAGGTATAGCGGTCCAAATCGGGGCCGGTTGGCAACGCCGCCAAACTTCCGGAGTCCTCGGCAGGGAAGCTGTTGAGGTCCATCTCCATGCCATCGGTCAGCGTGGTGACCACCCATCTGACCTCCTCCCGGTCGGCGGCGTCCAAGGATTCCAACAAGGCAAAAGAGTCAACCAACGAATCAAATAACGCCCGCTCTTGTGGAGACGATGCACCTTCCATTGACTGGGATGCCAGTTCTCGCAAAACCCCAACGTCAACCGGCCCCGCCACCTGAGACCGAAGAGCAACCAAAGCCTCCAACCGTACCCCGGAAAGCCCGGCGCGCCGATCGGCGATCGTGTCGGCGGTGCGGGCCAGCAGGTAGGCCAGGCCGATCGGTCCACGCAGGTCCTTGGGCAGGACACGGAGGGTCAGGTAGAAAGAGCGGGAGACGCCCTTTAGGACATCCTTCAGAAGCCGGTCGCGTCGGGCGGCGTCCACGCTGGGCAGCCCGCCGGGAGTGGTCGTCTGGGCCATGGCTACCGGGCCGGCGCGGCGGCCTCCGGAGAGGCGAAATGACGGCGCTCGGTGTTCCGGACCGCCTCTTCCACCATCTCGTCTACCGAAAGGGTCTCCTCCAACCGCAGCACGGTGTTCAGGTCGGCTTTGGTCTCCGGGTGTTTCGGAACGAAAAGGGTGCAGCAGTCCTGGTCCGGGAGGATCGAGGTTGAAAAGGTGCCGATGTCCCGGGCCATGTTGACGATCTCTTCTTTGTTGTGACCGATCAGAGGCCGAAGTATGGGCATGCCGGCCGACTGGTCCACCACGGCGATGTTCTCCAAGGTTTGGGAGGCCACCTGTCCGCAGCTCTCGCCGGTGATGATGGCCTTGGCCCGGTTGCGTCTGGCCAGCACCTCGGTTATCCGGACCATGAACCGGCGGTAGAGCACCACCCGGTAGGACGGCGGGCACGAAAGGATGATCTTCTTTTGAATCTCGCCCAGGGGCGCCAAAAATAGGTTGGACTCGTATTGGTGCCGGGTCAGGTGTTCCACCAAATCCGCGGCCTTTTCCATGGAAGTGCGGTCCACCAGAGGATAGCTGTGGAAATGGACGAACATCGCGCGGCAGCCCCGTTTCATCATCTGCCAAGCCGCCACCGGCGAGTCGATTCCCCCGGAGAGCATCACTGCCACCTTGCCGCTGACTCCCACCGGCAGGCCGCCGTGGGCCTTCACCTCGTCGAAATAGACCAAGAACCCTTTGGCCTGGATATCCAGATAGATGGATAAGTCCGGGTCCTTTAGCTTTACCTGTGCCCCTGTCAGGTCCTTCACGAAGGCTCCCAGGTCCCGGTTGACCTCTTCCGAGGTCATGGGAAACCGCTTGTCGGCCCGGTTGGTGGCGATACGGAAGGAATTGAAGCTGTGGCCTTCCAGTAATTGGGGCAGCCTGGCCTTTAGTCCGTCCAAGTCCTGGGGTAATTCATAGGCCTTGTAGAACTTGGCCACGCCGAACACTTCTTTGAGCCGTGACTTGACCTCCGGCCAGCAATCGTCATCGGCCAGGGTCAGGCCCACCATGAGCTGGCCTTGCCAGACGCGGACCACGCCCGTCCCTCTGGTGGCGGTGCGGAGGTTTTCGATCAGTTTGCGCATGAACCATGGGCGGTTCTTGCCTTTCAGCGCCAACTCATGAGTCTTGACGATGGCATGTGATTTGAGGTCTTCCATACCCGGCTATTGTACCCGATAAATCGCCCGGCCCCCCTTTACGAAAAGGGGTAGCTCACCTGCCTTCGTTTACCTTTTGTGAAAGGGGTAAAGAAAAACGTCCCCCTTTTAAAAAGGGGGACCACAGGAGGATTTCCACCCCTTGCCCAAGCCCAGCAAGATCCAAGGCTAAAAACCCCATCTTCAAAAACTACATCTAAACCATTGAAATACGGAATAACAGTCCGCGTTGATTATCGCTGGAGGTGGGCAATGGCAACTCTGATACAAGAATCCCCAGTTAAGGCCGCTTTAAGTACCCGGTCGCTGCTTTGGCTGGCTACCATAGGCATTCTGGCGGCGTTGCTCGCCTTGCTGACCAAGACCATCATGGACAATCCAACTTCGTCCCAGGACATCCGGGTCATGGACTGGGTGGCCGGTTGGGACCTGTGGGGCCTGACAACGTTCTTCGATCTAGTTTCATTTGTTACCGGCCCGGAGCCTGGAATTGTTTATGGCCTGATGGGCGTGACGTTCCTCCTTTTGCTGGGGAAGACCCGGCCGGCGATAGTGTTCACCGCTGTCGGTGCGACCATCGGCCTCGTTGCTATCCTGGGTGATTTCACCCTGGGCGAAATCGTGGACCGTGGCCGGCCGCTGGCGTTATCCGATAATCCGGTTCCCGCGTTTCCCAGCGGACATGTCCTTGGCACCACGGTGTTCTTTGGATTCATGGGGTTCTTGGCGGTTTACTACAAAATGAAACCAAAGATCCTGTTGCCGATGCTGGCCGTTTTCGGACTCATCATCATTTTGGTCGGTCCTGCGCGGGTCCATGTTCAGGCCCATTTTCCCAGCGATGTGGCGGCCGGGTACCTTTTGGGTGCGATCTGGCTGCTGGTGATAATCCCCGTCTTTATTTATGTCAGGAGCACGAGATGGATGTCCGGCTCGCAGAACCAGGATAACCCCGCGGTTGTGGCCTGTGAAAGTTGCAACGTAGCAAGTTCAATAGCCAGCGTCGTTGTGTTGGACTCAGTGGAAGGAACAGCGACCAAGGTCTACAGGCCGCCACCCTTGGTCCGGGTACTTTATTGGTTGGCGTTTCAAGCCAAATTCCCTTATGAGACCAACAAAGCCGCACTGCAGGCTGGGAAATACCGCCGCCAGATCGCCAGCCTTTTGACAATTTACCGTTTTGGTAAAGACCTGGTAGCACCGGTGACCGCCATCGACTGCGAGCACGGGAATTGCCGGTTCATCACCGAGTTTATTCCGGGAGAAGTTGCGGAGAATGACGCGCCGGCCAAGAAGTTCATGGGAGAGGTCTCCGAGATCTTCGCCGAAGCTGGCTTATCCGTCTGGCAGGTGAATCCACGCAATCCCCATGCCCACACCAACCTGATACTTTCCGCCGAAGGAGACTACACGATCATCGACCTGGAGTCGGCGGTAATCAGCCTGCTTCCGGCGCCGGGGCAATTTCGGTCATCTCTGAAGAGCGGGAATCTGCCCATTTTCGACGACATCGATTTCCCGAGACTGCGGGATTTCACCAGCGCCAACGAAGCAGCCCTCACCAGTACCCTTGGGGTCGATGGGGTGAAGG
>JADFPD010000069.1 GCA_022562475.1 Chloroflexota bacterium
TTCCCAATCGGTCGGCCAGTTCGATCTGCTCCAGGGCTTCATCCAGGGACTGCTGTTGGCCTTTGCTCTCGTGCCAGGGAACGATGGTGAAGATTCCAAACTTCATCAGTGGGTCTCCTTTGTTGACGTGATGACGTTTCTTGATAGACCGGGTTGGCGGAAGGATTGGAGCAAGGATACACCGGCTTAGGCGCGAGGGACAAGAATCGATCAGCTAATCGTGGGCGTCTCCGCTCACGGGAACGCGGGCGTCAGAGGACCAGCCCAGCAGTCCGGCGGCGAAGTGGAACACCGCGTAGGTCTCCAGACCGAAGGGCAGGTAGCCGCCGTACCCCAGCAGCGGCATCTGGAAGATCCGGGCGAAATCGAAGATCCCTACGTTGTACTCCCAACTGGCCGTAGCCTGGTTGTTCCACATCTCCCAGAAGAACCCGCAGACCAACGCGCCAAGGGCAAAGGCAGTAACCAAGCGCCAATCGCCGTTCCTAACCTGGGCAATGATGCTGGGCCGGCCCATGAGGCAATTTATGGGGTCGAAGATGAAAAACAGGCTTATCCAGGTGAGCGGGAACAAGTAGGACGGCCACAAGAGCAACGCGGCCAAGGACAGAACACCGAGGACGGCCATTAACATAACCTGGCGGCGTTCCAATACAATGGCCGGCAGTCGGGCGAAGCGCTTGATGAAACCCATGGAACCGATAAGTTCGGACACTTCGAATACCGCGGGAATGACCACCGAGAACGCCAAAGACGATTCCAGGTAGTCGAGCAGGTTGGTATTCTCTTCCGACCCGATGTATACCCAGTTATGGGTGATGCTATTTATCGCTTCGAACGCCCACCAATAGGGCATGGCAACGATGAACATCAATGCCATGATCTTGGGGCTCCGAACGATCAGCGAAGTCCCGGTGCGCCGGAGGACCAAGCCGTCGATGGCAAGAATGAATCCCAGCCATAGAGGGAAGAACGTGTACTGGAGGCCGACCCCGGTCTGCGCCCAAGACAGCGGCCAGGCGATGCAGATCAGCAGCAGGCCCAACAGCCCCCGGTAGGGCAGCACGTATCGCTGCAGCGGCTTTTTCCGGAGGGGTATCCGCCGCACGGGCAACCGGTCATCTCGGATAAGCACGAGGCTTTCCAACGATGCTTTTACATCGAGGTTATTTAGCACGTGTTAAATCTCTCACAATGTCCGGGAAAGGGCAATCCACGATTGCAGCGAATCGATAGTTGATAATTAGCCCGCTAGACGTCGGGCCTGCGGGTATGCCAGTCTGTTTCCTGTTCGTAAACATGGCCGGCGCGCAGCACCGTGCTCTCGTCAAAGGGCCGTCCCGCGATCTGGAGGCCGATGGGCAGGCCCGAAGCTGTGAAACCACAAGGCACGCTCAAGGCCGGCACGTTGGCCAGGCTAAAAGTCGTGGACAGCAACCAAGGGATCCGGCCGCCGGCCGCCTTGCTATCGATGACTGGGTCCGGCGCCAACAGTTGCGCCGCAACTCCCGTTGTCGGAGACAAAAGCAGGTCCACGCCGCCAAGGGCCGCCAAGACCTGGTCCCGGATGAGCGACCTCAGCCGAAGGCCTTTGTAGTAATAAGAGGCGGGCATGATGGTCCCCACCAGGTAGCTGATGCGGTTATCGTGGCCGATGTCCCGGAGCCGGTTTCGCACCAAGTCTTGATAGGTGACGGGGGCTTCCACCCTGATGGCGGCGGAGATGGCCCCGGCGTTGGCGGCCAGCGGTATGGAGAGCTCATCCACCTGAGCGCCCAGTTCTTTCATCTTGGCGGCGGCGTCCAGCACCGACTTGCGGACCTCCTCCTCCACTAGATCGGTGTACACCAGTTCGCGGACGATTCCCACTTTCAGGCCATTGATGCCGCCGGTAAGAGCGGCCTGGTAGTCAGGGACCGGTTCATCGCTGGTCAACCGGTCCTTTGGGTCGTAGCCCGCGATGGCCGCCAGGGTGATGGCGCAGTCTTCCACCGTCCGTCCCAAGGGGCCGATGGTGTCCATGGAGCGGACGCCGGGCATGACCCCGTAACGGCTGACCCTGCCCCAAGTGGGGCGGAGGCCAGCCAGGCCGCACCATGACGCCGGGAAGCGCACCGAGCCTCCGGTATCTTCCCCCAGGGCGGTCGCGCAGAGAAAAGCAGCCGTGGCGGCGCCTGAGCCGCTGCTTGAGCCTCCCGTTGACCGTTCCAGGTCCCAGGGATTGCGGGGCGGGTCAAATTGATGGGACAACCCGGAGGTGGCGAACTCGGTCATGTTGAGCTTGCCCAACAGCACAGCCCCGGCCGCTTTCAGATTGGCGATCACCGTGGCGTCGAACGTGGGAATAAAATCTTTGAACACCGGAGACCCGCCGGTGGTTACGGTCCCCTGGGTGTAGATCTGGTCCTTAACGGCCACCGGAACGCCATGCATCGGGCCCCGGTGATTGCCCTGTGCGATCTCTTGTTCCGCCCTTTTGGCGGCTTCCAGTGCCGCATCGGCGGTCACGGTCAGGTAGGAGCGGAACTTGCCATCCAATGCCTCGATTCGCTCCAGGTATGCCTCCGTGACCTCCACGGGAGAGATTTCCTTGGCGGCCATCAACTTGGAAAGCTCCGATGCGGTGAGGAAGGGTAAATCGGACTTATTCATTGAATTTCATCATAAGCCGTAGAGTCCGAGGGGAAGATTTACAGCATGATAGGTGGGCAGCGTTGACCGGTCAACAAGCAAGCCGGGTCCGGCACGGTATAATACTGCAACTTTCGGGGCCGGTTGCCGCTAGGCCGCACAAAGGAAACCGAGGATAAGAAGACGTAGATGCCAGACGCCATAGTTAAGATCGAGGGGGCCCGATTCATCATAACCATGGACCCCCAGCGCCGAATCATCGCCGACGGCACGCTGATTGTCCAAGGCCAACGCATCCTCCAGGTCGGCAAGGCAGATGAGCTGGCGGCGGTCCAGGCCGGCCGGGTGATCGACGCCCGGGACATGGTGATCACGCCCGGATTCTGCAATGGGCACATGCACATCAGCTACGCCCACGCCACCAGGGGCATCTTCCCCGATGACCTGGGCTCGGCCTACCTGCCCAACGTGTTCAAGCTTCAAGCGCTCATGACTGAAGAAGAGGAATACCACACCAGCCTATTGGCCATCACCGAGCTTCTGAAGTACGGCACCACCACCTTCATGGACCCCGGCAGCACCAAGTATCTGGAACGGTGTCTGGATGCTTACCGGCTATCCGGCTGCCGGATAATCGTCGGCACCCACGTCACCGACAAGCCCAGCCCTCTGAACCTGCCGGTCTCCTCCACCGCCGACGCCGTCGATATCGTCGAGACGACCATCCGGGAATTTGATGGCCAGTTGGAAGGCCGGGTCAGCGCATGGGCCATGCCCTTCGCGCCAAATGTCTGCACCGATGAACTGCTAATTGGGTGCAAACGCCTGGCGGACCAGTACGGCACCGGACTGACCCTGCACTACAACAACAGCCCGAATTACGTGGAAACCAGCCTGAAAGAAACGGGGCTCCGGCCGACCCAATACCTGGAGAAATTGGGCGTCTTGGGGAGCAACGTGACGCTGGCCCACATGCTGGGTCAGGACGAGAGCGAGGTGGAGGCGCTGGCCCGCACCGGCGCCAGGGCCGTGGTGGTCCCTACGGCGGCGGTCAAAGGCGGCGCCGGCATGACCCAGCACGGACTGCTGCCCGAGATGCTGGACGCCGGCATGACCGTGGGCCTAGGCACCGACGCCGGCAACAACTCCAATCTCCTGGAAACCAACCGCGCCATGTATCTGATCGCGGTCCTGTACAAGGACGCGCGGCAGGACTCCAAAGCCATCCCCGCTGAGACGGCCCTGGAGATGGCGACCATCCAGGGAGCGGAGGCGCTGGGTCTGGACGGCGAGATCGGCTCCTTGGAGCCTGGAAAGAAGGCCGACTTGGTGCTGTTCGATACCCGCAGAGTCGAGTGGCAGACACTGTTCAATCCGGTGAACAATCTCGTCTACAACGCCGACGGCCGGAGCGTCCACACGGTGATGGTGGACGGCAAGATCGTCGTTGAGGACCACAAACCGCTGTTCGTTGACGAATGGGAATTGGCCCAGAAGGTCCAGGTTATCGGCGAGGACATGCTGGCCAGGGCGGGCCTTTCTTTCCCACCCCGCTGGCCGATAGTCTGATCTATATACCAAGCTCCAGATGCAGGGAGAAACAATGTCCCAGATAGTGTTCATACACGGGCCCGGGGCCGGGAGTTGCTCCGCCGGTTACCAGTATCAGTTGCAACACTTTCCCGGCAGCCTGGCTCCGGACTTGCCAGGACACCCGGAGGGCGAGTCCCTGGCCACCGTGGCCGAATATACCCAGTGGCTGCGAGGCTGGCTGCACAAGCAGGGACACAACAAGGACCTGGTCCTATCCGGGTTCACGCTGGGCGCCTGTGTGGCGTTGCAATACGCGCTGGACTACCCCGATGAAGTGGCCGGGCTTTTGCTTATGACCATCGCCATGCGGCCCAAAGAGCGCGCCCCTGGCGCTCTGGAGTTTCGTTTGAGTGGCAGCGTCACTACGTCCAGGAATGCCCAGTCAGACTGCAAAACCGCCAGTTGACCGGACCAAACCCACTGGTTTGGAGGCCGTTATGATGACTCGGATTCGGAGCCACATCGGAAAAATCCAGCATGATCGAGTTCGAGAAATAGAAGCAGAATAGACGCTTTGAAAGCTAATCCACTACTGCTTTATTCCGGATGGGACTTAGAATTGCCGCTATCAGGTTAAACCGTTCTGATTTCAATACGCCATCCTTCGGGTCCAGTTCTCATCATTTCCCAGGCGTATCGCCAAAGTTAACGAAGATAACGCGTCCTCGGAGGACATGTGGACAGAGTATAATTGCTACTAGGCGATGAGCGGCACGATATGGAGGCTAACCTAATAATTTATCTTTTTTAATGAGTTTTTGAGAATCAACGATCCCTCGACGTGTCAATTCATGGAGATTTTGCCCTAGCCGACTAACAGTTAATGGGCGAGGCGGAGGTATCATATGGCGCGACCCCGCAGAGGTCTCAAGCGAAACAGGACCTATTATAGTATGGCCTGGCCGGATCGGCGAAAACTCAAGGTTTACGCCTCTGACCCTCAGGCAGGTCGGCATCAGCGGTATCGCATTCGTATAGATATCGAGAACGAACCGGACCTAGAACCCGGCCCGAAGGGTAATATCGTCGAAGTCATTGACTATGATAGTGAACGTCAGCGCTACTATCGACCGATAAACCTCAATAATCCGACAATCCTGATGCAAGATGGGCTCGACCCCAACGAATCCGATCCTCAGTTCCACCAGCAAATGGTCTATGCGGTGGCGATGCGTGTGATTGAATCGGCCTCCCAGGCCTTGGGGCGTCCAATCACATTCAGAACCAGCAGTCATCACCGATTGCGGCTGATTCCCCATGCCTTTTACGGGGCCAACGCCTTCTTTGATCCCAGGCTCAATGCGGTGCTCTTTGGCTATTTTCGAGCGGACGAATCAGATCCGGGCGCGAATATCCCGGGACAGAACGTATTCACTTGTCTCTCCCACGATATCATCGCCCACGAGGTCACCCACGCCATTGTCCATCGTCTCCGCCGTTACTTTCTCGAGCCCACCAATTTTGACGTGCTGGCTTTTCATGAAGGCTTTGCCGACATCGTCGCCTTGTTTCAGCGCTTTTCCTATCCGGAGATTCTACGTGACCACATCCAGTCCTCTCGGGGAGATATCCAAGAAGAAGCGATGATGGTGGGCCTGGCCCAACAATTTGGAGAAGCAACCGGGAGGGGAGCCGCCCTGCGGTCGGCCATCGGTACCTACGACGCAAAGGCTCTGAGCCGCACCTTCGAGCCCCACTCCAGGGGAGCTATCCTGGTTAGCGCAGTGTTCGACGGCTTCTTCCAAACCTACGAGCGACGCATCGCGGACCTGATCCGCCTGGCCACCGCCGGCTCTGGCGTCATTCCTGAGGGAAACCTGCATCCGGACCTAGTAAACCGAATCGCTACGGAGGCCACCGAGACCGCCGACGCGGTGCTTAAAATGTGTATCCGGGCATTTGATTACCTACCGCCGGTGGACGTGACTTTTGGCGATTATTTGCGGGCCCTGGTAACCGCCGACTACGAGCTAGAGCCTGAGGATCACTTCAATCTGCGACACGACATGATTGAGGGTTTTCGTAAGCGGGGCATCTTTCCCGAGGGCGTCGCGTCTCTCGCCGAAGAGTCTCTTCTGTTGCGAGAAGATTGGGACTTGCCGCCGTTGAACCGTCGCCTGGTGAACTCGATGCTACGGGGCACCTCCAATGTGTTGGATCGCTCGGCGCGAAGGCGGAACAGGCTGCGAAGACTTCAGAATTATCACAACGCAATAATTGAAACAGATGACCCGGAAGACGTCGAAACCGATGGCGCAGATACCGGGAGGGTATACCCCGAGCTTTGGAAATATGCGATGGACCATGCTGCGGCTCTGGGTCTGGACCCGGGTCGTACCGTGGCAATCCGGGGGTTCCATCCGGTCCACCGGGTCGCTCGCGACGGTAGCGCGCTGGTCGAGTTCGTCATCCAAGTCGTTCAGACCGATCGGGAGCAGACGGAGAAATACGGCGGCCTACCGCTCCGCGCCGGAGCGACCCTTGTCGCCGACGCGGATGGTGTCATCCGTTACGTTATACCGAAACCTATGCCATTCCCCGGGATGAGCTCTGACGTAAAAGAGGAAGCGGAGCGACGGGAGACCCGATTTCGTGAATTTATCGCCATAAATGATGCTAGCAACCCCCACATAAGTTGGGGGAGTGAGGCATATTTCAATAATCGGATGCGTCGGTTGGGAAATTTTCGCGCACTACATGGAGGGCTGTGATAATGACGGGAACACTCTTATCCAGCGGCAGCCTTATAGTACCGGAAGGGCACGTACTGGTACGAATGTACGATATTGGCTTTGGCGATTGCTTTCTTCTGGCTATTCCGACTCCCGACGGTCTGAAGAAGGTCCTGATTGACTGCGGCTCCATCCATAAACGCAACAAGACAAAATCTGAGATCGTCAAGCGTCTCATTGAAGACGTCCGGGATGACGAGGGTGTACCCCAGATCGACGTGGTAATCGCCACCCACCGCCACTCCGATCATGTCTCGGGATTTTCCCGCCGGGATTGGGAAAACGTCCAGGTGGGTGAGGTCTGGATGCCTTGGACGGAGGACCCAGAAGACTCGGAAGCGCGCCGCATTCGCAATGCTCAGTCCAGCTTCGCCGTGGCGCTGGCCGGATCATTGGGAATCGCCACCGCGCTGGAAGACCCTGAGGACGCCCTGGAGGAGGACGACGCTACAGGCCTATCGAGCACTCTCGCCCTGAACGCGCTATCCAACGAACGAGCCATGAACACGCTACATCACGGTTTCAAGGGGCACCCTCGCCGCCGATTCCTTCCCGATGAAGACTCGGTTGTAACCGGTTTCGGAACCGCCTCACTTCCGGGGGTGGTGGTTCACGTGCTTGGCCCCTCCCGTACCGAGGAAGTGATACGCGATATGGACCCACCGAATGCCCAGGCCTACTTCAGATTTCAAGCCGGGGTTGGGCAGAACCAAGAGATACCCGAGCTATTCGGCAACTATTATTGGGATAATGATGATGTTCCTTTAAACGTGCTGACCGACGCAGACATCAAGACCATCCACTCCTTTAATGATCAAGAGGAGAATGCCCTGGCCATCGCCTTGGACAAGGCGGTAAACGGAACCAGTCTGATGTTGCTGTTCGTCGTCGGAAATCTCCACCTGCTATTCCCCGGGGATGCCCAATGGGGAACCTGGAAGGCAGCCCTGGAAGACCCGGTAACACGACGGCTCTTGGAGAAAACCAATTTTTACAAGGTTGGGCATCACGGCAGCCACAACGCCACGCCAGTTGAGTTTGTTGAAGACGTTCTTGGGGTAGGCGGCACCGGTCCCCGTAGCGCCATGGTATCGGTACGGTCCCGATCCCAATGGGAGCAAATACCTCGAAAGCCGTTACTCGAAAATCTCGAGGCTCGGGTTGGCGCCATAGCCCGTAGCGACGTCACCGAGGACCAGCCGGGATTCAGAAGGGATGGGGACTGGCATGTGGAGATTGAGCTGCCGATCGGCGCCGAATAAAGATGTGACACGGAAACCCAGTAGGTTAGGCTATCGTGCAACCGCTGGCCGATAGTCTGATCCAGCTCCAGACGCAGGGAGAAACAATGTCCCAGATAGTGTTCATACACGGGCCCGGGGCCGGGAGTTGCTCCGCCGGTTACCAGTATCAGTTGCAACACTTTCCCGGCAGCCTGGCCCCGGACTTGCCAGGGCACCCGGAGGGCGAGTCCCTGGCCACCGTGGCCGAATATACCCAGTGGCTGCGTGGCTGGCTTCACGATCAGGGCCACAACAAGGACTTTGTCCTAACCGGGTTCACGCTGGGCGCCTGTGTGGCGTTGCAGTACGCGCTGGACTACCCCGATGAAGTGGCCGGGCTTTTGCTTATGACCATCGCCATGCGGCCCAAAGAGCGCGCCCCTGGCAGCCTGGAGTTTCGTTTGAACGCCGCCAAGGATGAAAAGGTTCATGAGGAATGGCTGGACGCCATGCGCCACACCATGATGTTCATCGAGCCGGACCTGCGGGAGCGTCTGATCGAGTGTCACCGTACGGTGGGCCCAATCTCCCAGTACAACGACCTTGTGACCATCGACAAGTTCGACGTTCGCGACCGTATCGGCGAACTGAAAACGCCGTTGGTGTTGGTGCGGGGCGTCGACGACCCCGGCAAGCCGTTGGAGTATGAGTTGGAGATACACGAGGCGGTGCCGGGCTCCAAGTACATCAAGTTGGAGCAAGCGGGCCATTTCCCCATGGCCGAGCGTCCCGACGACATCAACCGGGCCATCGAGGAGTTGATGACATCGTTCGGGCGCCCGTAGATGCAAGAGGGGATTAAGGGGAGAGTATGAAAGTTGTCATTCTGGGCGCTGGGGCTCTTGGTTCCATTTTAGCGGGTCACTTGGCCCGCGCCGGCGAAGACGTAACCTTGGTCGCGAGGGGTGAACGGGCCGCCTACTTGAAGGAACGCGGGATCACGGTCACAGGACTGGCTGAGTTCAATGTCCCGTGCGCGGTCATGACCGACCCATCAAAGATCACCGAGGCCGACGTACTCATCGTGGCCGTGAAGACCCACCAGATGGACACGGCGATCTCGGGGCTTGCCCACGCCAGATTCTCCACCGTTACGACCGTGCAAAACGGGGTCCAGGCCAATGATCAACTGGCCGAGGTCTTCGGCGCGGCCAATACATTGGGCGGGGTAGCGTCATTCAGCGGCGAGGTTTCTCCGAACGGGGATGTCCGGTTCACTGTCAACGCCGGATTCCAACTCGGGGAACTGCCGGAGGGATCGTCGGACCGGGTCCAAGACTTATGCGCCATGCTGCAAAAATCCGGAATAAATGCCGAAGCCGTCGCCAACATTCAGACCCACCAATGGTCGAAATTCGTGGTGTGGGTAGGGGCGACGCCGGTGGCCGTTCTCACCCGCCAGGAGAGTTACAAATTCTTTTCGGATTCTGATAGCGCTTTGATCTGCGCACGGGTGATGCGCGAAGTGGCGGCGATTGCCGGCAAGAGGAAGATACCTCTACAGGAAAGCGGGCCGTTTCCCGTAAAAGCCGTAGTGAATGGGTCCGAAGAAGAGGGCGTTGCGGCGCTGCAGGAACTTGGCGCCGTGTTTGAAAAGAATTCTCCGGGCCACAAGATGTCCGCGCTCCAAGACCTGGAAAAGGGGCGCCGGCTGGAGATCGATGAGACGCTGGGATATGCGGTCGCTGAGGCCCGCAAACTCGGTATCCCGGCTCCGACGCTGGAGACGTGCTACAGCCTTCTTAGCGGGATCAACCGGCAATTGTGAAACGGCCGCCCCCATCCTAACCTTCCTCCGGCGAAGAATCTCGGCTTGCGGTATAGCCTCGTTCGACCAGAGCAATGAGGCCCCTCGCTATGCTCAGCGTGACAGTACCTTGGGAGGTCCACTGGAATTTAAGGCATTTGGGTGTGCACGGAGTATGGAGCAAGATTTTTTTTGCCAATGTGGAGGACGCCTCCATGTACGACCGGGCACATAGGTGACACTTAGACGGGGGAAAGGGACTTTACATCTTGTCGCGGGCAGGGACCTTTAGGCCTTGGCCGGCAGGTATTTCCGGAACCAGGCCACGGTCTCGTCCATGACCTGGGAGAAGGCCGGCTCCGCGTAGACCTCGTAGTGGCCGACATCTTTCAGGACGACCAGCTTCTTGGGCTCTCCGGCGTTGGCGTATAGCTGCTCCGACTCTTCGGGCGGCACCAAGCGGTCGTCGCTGCTGGTGATGAACAAGATGGGCCTGGGGGATATGTGGCCCACGATCCACTCCGGGTTGAAGCCGATGGTGTCGTCCACGTATTCCACGGGGATGGTGCCCACGGCGGCGGGGTTGTTCTTGCGGGCCGCGGCGGCCAGTTCGGCGGACTGACGGTCCGGAAGCAGGATCTCCGCCCGCTCCACCATCTCCGATTTTCCGGTCAAGGCACGCTGCTCCCGGTCCGCCTTGGACCGTTCCAAGAGGTCGAACCATTCGTCCATGCGCCGTACCCGGCTCATCCAGCGGGCACCGTGTCCGATGCCGACCACGCTGACGATGCACTTGGCCCTTGGGTCGACGGCCCCCACCCAGGAAACGGTGGCCCCGCCGTAGCTGGTGCCGTAGAGACCGATATTGTCTTCGTTCACTTCGGCCTGGAGGCCCAGGTAGGTCATGGCCGCTTGCACGTCGGCAACCCGGCTGTACGGGACCAGGCGGCTGGGGCTGACACCCTCGCTGTCGCCCCAGCCTTTGTAATCGAAGGTCATCACCACGTAGCCGGCCTCGTTCAAGACCCGGGCGTTGTCGGGCAGGTAAAGGTCTTTGACTCCGGTGTAGCCGTGGCATAGGAGCACCGCGGAGCGCTGTTCGCCCACGGCCAGGCCATCGGGAAGATAGACATCGCCGCAAAGTTTGAAACCCTCGCTGTAGAACTCAATGGCGCGTTTCATCGGTCGTTCTCCTGTTATTCGTCGACGTGTAGGCCCGCCGTCTGAAAATCCGCCTGGGTCAGGCCGGCGAACCGGGCCGGCAGGAATAACTCGATGGACGCCGGGACCTGCTTGCAGCCGCCCTGGATGTACTCGGTGACGGCTTTGGCGGTGCTGGGACCCAGGTGTATGCCCTTGGTGGTGTGGCCGGTGGCCAGCACCACGCCCTCTTTTCCGGGCACCGGGCCGATGATTGGCATGCGGTCCGGGCTCAACGGCCGGGACCCGGCCAGTTGCTGAACCAGTGAAGCGTTCTCAAGGTCGGGGAAGACGTCGATGGCCCGCTGCATGAGCTCAACCCGGGCCGTTTCGGTGGGCACGCGGTCCATGTCTTCGCCCTGATATAGCTGGTCTTTGTCGTAGTCCCGCCCGCCGGTGCTGCCCACACTTAGGAAACCGTCCAGACGGCTGATCATGTGGCCGCGTTTGGGGGAGCTGATCAACACCTGAAGCGGGTCGCCGTCGTACTGGAGCAGGAGGCGTTCTCCCTTCAGCGCTCCCACGGGAAGGGGAAAGCCCAGGTCATGCTGGAAGAAAGGACTCCAGAGGCCGGCCGCCACCACCACCGTGCCGCAGGAGATATCGCCCCCCTGGGTCCGCACACCGGTGATCCGGCTGCCTTCGGAGACCAGCCCGGTAACCTCCCGGAGGATGGTCCGTGCGCCCAAGCGTTCGGCGCCGGCGGCCAGGGCAAGGTTCAGGCGGTAGCTGTCCAATTGGGCCGACTCATCTTCGTAGGCCGCGCCCCGGAGCGTTGGGGTCAGCCGTGGTTCCAGCTCGTGGACGTCGGCGGCGTTTATCCAGCGCACGGCGACGTGCTCTTGCTGCCAGGACATCAGGTCCTTGATCAGCTCCTCTTCGCTCTCTTCCAAGGCCAATCTCAGGGAGGGACGGCGCTGGTACAGCAGGTCCATGCCCGTTGCATCTTCCAATTCCTCGACCAACGAGGGGAACTCGCGGTAACTTTCCAGTCCGAATTGAAAGGATGGGCCGGGGCTGAACTCTTTGCCCAAAAGGCTGATGAATCCCGTTGCATGGGCGGAAGAACCGCTGCCGATGGACTCACGTTCGAGCAGGGCGACTTTGATGCCTTCTCTGGCCAGGTAATAAGCGACGGAGCAGCCTATGACTCCCGCGCCGATGACCGCGACGTCGACTTTTTCTGACATTTGAGACGAGACTCCGAAGGGGTGGTGGCAGGAATTATGCGAGGGCCGCTGGTAGCTGTCAATAACAACGGGGAGCCTGGAGGACTAGGTGGAACGTTAGTTGGCAGCCGGAGAGGGAAAACTTGTTGTTGCGGGAATCCCGGTCAGGCTGGCGCTCAGTTCCCAAAGGGCGGCCGCCTGGGCTTCGTCGAAGCTACGGGCGGAGGAGCGGACGATCTGTTTCTTTTCCAGGTACTTGCCGGAGACCTCTTGCATCTCAGGTGATGAGGCAGCGTAGACCGACGTTAGGGCGCCGGCTTCGACGCTGATTCCTTTTATGCTAAGCATCAAGTTGAGGAACCTGCCCAATATCCCGTTGTTGGTCAAAAGGTTGCTGGCCACGAATCCGGGGTGAAGGGCGTTCGCCGTTACTCCGGTGCCTTCAAGCCGCCGGGCCAGCTCGTAGGTGAAGAGCAGATTGCACAACTTGGAACGGGCATAGGCCCGAAAACCGGAATAGCGGCGGGGCGCATGGATGTCAAAAAGATCGGTCCGGGCTTTCTGATGGACCGCGGAAGCCACGTTGACCACCCGGGCCGGGGTCGAAGCCACCAAAACGTCCAGCAGTAGGTTGGTGAGCAAGAAATAAGAAAGGTGGTTGAGGGCGAAGGTCATCTCGATGCCGTCGGCGCTTTTCCTTCGACTCAGGTGGATAGCTCCGGCGTTGTTCACCAGAACGTCCAACCGCTGATGACGTTCCATGAATTCATCGGCCAGGCGGCGGACCTGCTCCTGGGAGGAAAGGTCGGCCACCAGGAATTCCACGGCGGGATTGCCGCTCTCTTCCCGGATGTCATTGGCGGTGAGAGCGCATTTGGCCGGGTCTCGCCCGGCGATCACGACGTTCGCGCCCATGTGGGCCAATTCAAGGGCGGTGACCCGCCCGATGCCTGAGGTCGCTCCGGTCACCAGGCAAGTTTTACCGGCCATCAGTCCGGACCGGCAGGTTGATTTTGACGTCATTTGGGCGTCCTTGATCCGTGGAAGGCTCGCTCTCTTGTTATCGTCTCCGAAATCGAATCTTATTACAATGCTGTGCCCAGTGCAGGCCACACCGGGCGCAAATTGATTACCGGAGGCCCAGGGAGTAATCTGATGGTCGGAAAAGCAAGACTCAATCTCCGCTTCCGAAGATTGGGCCACCCGGAGTTCCCAGATGGAATTTGAACTAAAAGCATTGACCGAGCCCGGCGAGCGCATGGTCAAGTTGGCCGAGAAGCACGCGGCCGATTTCGCGGTCTCGGCCGCCGAAAACGACCGCGAGGAGACCTTCCCCGTTGAGAACATCACGGCCCTGAAGAAAAGCGGATTCGCCGCCGCGGCAGTGCCCAAGGAATTCGGGGGGATGGGGGTTTCCTCGATACATGACTGCGTCGTGGCCGTGAGCCGCTTGGGCCGGGCCGATGGAGCAACCTCGCTGGCTTTCACTATGCACCTGTTCCGGACCCTACTCACCGTGCGGGCACTCCGTGATGCCGTTGTCGCTGGGGACCAGGCACGGCGGGACCGGTCCGAGGAGTTGCTGAAAAAGATAGGCGCAGGTGAACTGATCATCGCGGTGGCCAACGCGGAACGGGGGGCCAGCATACTGACCTCCCAGACCCTGGCCACCAAGGTCGAGGACGGCTGGCTTTTCAACGGCGTCAAGACCTTCGCCACCGGCTCGCCCGCCGCCGATGTTCTGGCCGTCCGCGCCCGCTACGAGAACGAGGCCGGTGAGATGCGTTTGGGGGCCGCCGTAGTGCCGGTTACCCGCCCTGGCTTGGAGATCATGAACAACTGGCACGGCCTGGGCATGAGGGCCTCGGGCAGCCACGACGTGGTTTTCACCGACTACTTCGTCAGTGACCAAGAGTTCGATGACATCGGCGAGTTCGGGAAAATCAACCCGCCGTTCCTGGCCGTGGCTTCCGGGACTTCTCTGGGACTCACTTCCACCTTCCTGGGCATCGCCGAGGCGGCCCACCAGATAGCGGTGACGGCGATCAAAGACCGGGATGGAGCGAGGTATCCCATGAACCATGTCACCGTCGCCGAGAACGAGATAGACCTGGCCGCCGCCCGGGCCATTCTGAGCCGTGCGGCCCAGGAGTTCGACGACTTTTACCAGACCGGAGCCGAAGCGTCTCCCATCGATGTTTCTTCAACAGATGTTTCTGCAAAGGATGCGTTCCAGCTCATCAAGAACGCCGCCTGCGCCAAGAAGTTCGTGACGGAAAAATCAGGGGCGATCGTCGACCGGGCAATCACGCTTTACGGGGGCGGAGGATACCTGGCCAACAGCACCCTGGCGCGGTTGTACCGGGACGTGAGGGCTGGCCCACTGATGCAACCCTGGGCCAGTAATCAGGCCATCGAGTTCATCGGCAAGGTGTCTCTGGGCCTGGACCCCAACAAAGATTAGCTACTCGGACCCATCGGGAAAAAGGGGGAGGGGAACGATGTCCGGAGACAAGATCACATTTGGCGTCAATCTTTCGGTGGACAATTATTGGAACGTCCCCGAATTCGCCCGCCGGGCTGAGGACATGGGGTACGGCCGGGTAACCATGGGCGAGCACATAATGGACGGCAACCCGCCGCGGCCCACGCTGCTCAATCTGCCGGCCATGGCCGCCGCCGCCGGGGCCACAAAAGATCTCCGGGTGATGACCGGTATCGTGGTGGCGCCCTTGTACCATCCGGTGACTTTGGCCAAGATGGTGGCCAGCGTGGACCAAGTGTCGGGCGGCCGCCTGGACTTCGGCATCGGCATCAGCGGGCAGAGGGGAACCAAGGTTGAATTCGATGCCGTGGGCGTCGATGTCCACACCAGGGGCAGGCGCACCGACGAGATGCTCCAGGTGATGAAGCGGCTCTGGACCGAGGAGCACGTCTCTCACCACGGTGATTTTTTCGATTTTGACGATGTTACCCTGCTGCCCTTCCCGGCGCAGAAACCGTATCCACCGGTCTGGGTCTCAGGCCGAAGCGACGCGGCCATGCGGCGGGCGGGTGTGATGGGAGACGGCTGGTATCCCTACCTGTTCACCGTGCGCCGCATCAAGGCCAGTAACGATATGGTGCGCCAATTCGCCGCCGAGGCTGGGCGCGACCTGGCCGGATTCCACTGGGGCCTGAACCAGCCGACGGCCATTTCTTCCGATGCCACGCAGGCGATGGCTTTGGCGGTTTCGAACGTGGGTGAACGGTATGTCACCCCGGAGCGGAGCGCCGAGAGCATCGCCAAGGCGTTGTGCATCGCCGGGACCCCCGAAGACTGCATCAAGGCCATCGAAGACCGTATCGATGTGGGGGTGGAGCACATCAATCTGGGATTCCTGGCCTCCGAGCCTGAGGATTTTTTCCGCCAGATGGAGATGTTCGCCTCCCAGGTCATGCCCCAGTTCCAGGGATGATCTATCAAATCCCCAGGCCAACCAGCCCACGATAGGAGCACTATCATGCCGGACGCTATTTCCTTGAAAATAGAGACCAACGTCGCCGTCGCCATGAGAGACGGAGTCACCCTGTATGCCGACATTTACCGGCCCGACGGCGACGGACCATTCCCCACCATTCTGCAGCGCACCCCCTATGACAAGACGCAGGGTCTCAGCGCCACGATGCTGGACCCGATCCGGTCGGCCAAGGCCGGGTTCGCGGTGGTGATACAAGACACCCGCGGAAGGCACGCATCCGAGGGCGAGTTCTACGCCTTCCGGGACGACATCGACGACGGTTTCGACACCGTGGAGTGGGCCGCCGCCCAACCCTGGTCCAACGGCAAGGTTGGGATGTACGGGGCCTCTTACGTGGGGGCGACCCAATGGCTGGCGGCCACCGCGCGGCCACCCCATCTGGTAGCCATCGCGCCCACCGTCACCGCCTCGAATTACCACGACGGCTGGACCTACCAGGGCGGCGCCTTCGAACTGGGGTTCAACATGTCCTGGACTCTGCTCCAACTAACCCTGGCCAATTTCAAGAATGTCTCCGGCGTACAAGGCGTGCCTCGAGAACGGCGCGCAGACCTGATCCAAGCGGTCGACAACATGACCGAGGCATTCGCTTTTCTGCCCACCAAAGACTTCCCCCAACTCGACTCCGGCTTGGCCAAGTATTACTACGATTGGCTGGCCCATCCAGACTACGACGACTATTGGCAGAAGCTGTGCATCGAAGACCGCCACTCGGAGATCGAAGTCCCCGCCCTACACATCGGGGGTTGGTACGACATCTTCCTGGGCGGCACCATCCGCAATTACCTGGGCATGAAAGAGTCCGGCGCCAACGAGACCGCCCGGAGCGGCCAGAAATTGATCATCGGCCCCTGGGCCCACGGCGCCCGAGGGTCCACCATGGCGGGCAGCCATTATTTCGGGATCATGGCCGACCCGATGGCCACCGACATCGACGGCATACACCTGCGTTGGTTCGACCACTGGCTGAATGCCCGCGGACCCAAAGATGAAAAGAACGGCATCACCGATGAGGCGCCCGTGCGCATCTTCGTCATGGGGGATGATGTGTGGCGGGAAGAGCAGGAATGGCCGCTGTCCAGGGCCCAAGAGACCAAGTATTACCTCCACAGCGGCGGCAAGGCCAACTCCAAGAACGGCGACGGCAGTCTGGGGGCGGATAGCCCGCAAGCAGAGCCGCCGGACGTGTTCCTGTATAACCCGGCCGACCCGGTGCCCACCACTGGCGGCGCGCTGTGTTGCAACCCCTACTATGCCGCCAACGGCGCCTACGACCAGAACCAGGTGGAGGAGCGGCAGGATGTATTGGTCTATACCACTCCACCCTTGGAGCAAGACCTGGAGGTCACCGGGCCGGTGACCGTGACGCTGTGGGCGGCCACTTCGGCCACGGACACCGATTTCACGGCAAAGCTGGTGGACGTCTGCGAGAACGGCTGCGCCCGAAACCTGACCGACGGTATAATCCGCGCGCGCTACCGCGATTCCATGTCCAACCCCACGCTGCTGGAACCGGGCCGGCCCTATTGTTATCAAATCGACCTCTGGGCCACCAGCAACGTCTTCAAGGCCGGACACCGGATACGCCTGGAGATTTCCAGCAGCAATTTCCCCCGGTTCGACCGCAACACCAATACCGGAAACATCATCGCCGAAGATACCGAACTACGGCCGGCGCTCCAGACCGTTTTCCACGATGGCCAACAGGCATCCTACGTCAGCCTGGCCATCGTACCTAGATAACATACCGGCCTGATGGAAGGCGCCAAAGGAATTAAAAATGGCTGAAGAAACCACGGAAGAATGGGAAGCCAAGGAAAGGGTTTCAGGCGACCCGTTCCGGGAGTGGTACTCCAAGGAGATCTGGGGCAAACGCGCCGCCGGTGACGACGCTCTGTTCGAGGTGATGTGCCTGCAGGTGTTTCAAGCCGGCCTCACGTGGCAGATGGTGCTTTCGCGGCGGGACAGCTTCCGCGCCGCCTTCGCCAACTGGAAGATCGACGCCGTGGCGGCCATGGGCCAGCCGGATGTGGAGCGGTTGAGGGAGGACCCGGGAATCATCCGCAACCGGCAGAAGATCCAGGCCGTGATCGCCAACGCGGGAATCGTCTTGGGGATTCAAAGGGAGCACGGCAGCTTTTGCGATTGGTTCTACGACCTCTTGCCGGGGACCGATTACCCGTCACTCCGGAAGGAGTTGCGGGCCACATTTAAGTTCATGGGGCCGGAGATTTCCCGCATGTGGCTCATGGCTTCGGGCCGCATCACCCGCCAAGAAGGAGACAAATACGACCCCAGCGCCGGCTAAGCCGCCGGCTTAGCCGGTGGTTTTAGCTGCCGCCGGCGACCGGTGCACCAGCGAACCGAGTAAATTACGGGAAATCATAGAGATGTCATCCACGGCTTTCTCGAACACTTCCGTATTGGCCTGGGAGGGGTGGCGGTACCCGCTGATCTTCCGAACGAATTGCAGGGCAGCCTCGCGCACCTCGGTATCTGACGCTTGGGGTTCAATGTTTCGCAGGACCTTGATGCTCCGGCACATCTCTTTCTCCCTTCATTGACGTATCTCAGGTTATTGTACCCAATCCAGCACATGAGGATGGAACGTTTATTGTTAGACCAGCTTCGACATATTAGTCCAGGGTCCGCACTGCTTTTGGCGGCCCTCGTGACCGGGGTCGTTGCTCTGGCCGCTTGTGGCGGTGGCGATGAAGATGTGGCGGACATCCGGGAGCTGGCTGAAGCTTCGACCGAAGAAATCACAGTAGGTATCTCGATGTACGTCCTGGTGGATGACATCGAGAATCCGGACCCCGCGATATCCAGCAAGCGCAGCGAAGAAGAATTGACCGTCATACTCGCGGGAATGAACCAGATTTGGGGCCAGGCAAATATACGGCTGGAATTGGACACTCTGGACACGATCGAGGTCGATCCGGATGTCCTCGCTCAGGTGGCGCGGGGCAACATCAGGGCCTTTTTTGACAAATTGGGTGGGAGCATCCCATTCACTGTGACGGGTCCAGGGTCCAGCCTGATCAGCGGCTTTTACACCAAGCGGGTCGGCGGGTCCAATGGAATCTCCCCATTGGGCACCGGTTGGTACATGGTTATCGATGAACCCAGCGTATTCGACCGCCGCGTCAGCAGCCACGAAGTTGGCCACATATTGGGACTGCAGCACACCGGCGCCGACCGAGGCCGGTTGCTCTACTCCGGCACCAACGGCACCACTCTCACCAGGGAGGAGATCACGCTGACCCGGTACGTGTTGACGGAGTTGCTAAAGGCAAGAAGATGAGTTGAATAAGTTGGGCCTTGTCAATTTGAGGTGGATCCCATCAGTTGGACAGCATTGGGGCAATATTAAGCGAGAGTCCCGTCGCTCCTGCTTAGGATACCAACGCTCTTCCTGGGAACCACCTCCTCTCTAATGTCTGTTGGGTTGATTGCA
>JADFPD010000070.1 GCA_022562475.1 Chloroflexota bacterium
CACCACGATAAGAGGACAAACAAAGTACAGCAACCACCGCGAATACCTCATCACTGCAGATCTTCCTACTGTCATTTTGAGCTCTTAGGGGACATTCCTATATCGCCGAAAATCACATCTGGACCAATTTTCGGGTGCAGGTCAATACCAGTCGTGTGGATCCACGTCTCAGCTACTCATCCAGGATTGACCACGCAATGAGAACACGTACCAGTGAGTTGGGCATCCGCCCGAGATTCATCCAAAGTTGCCCCGATTAAAACTGGGGGAACTAACGAAATACTATGAGGCAATAGTGTCATAAAGGTAACGATTCAGCCAGAGCTAGGTCTGTGTAACACCTGCTTAGCTAGCATCTGATTTGCATGCATCCCAGCTTCAACGCTGTGCTTCCGTAGCTACGGATCCCTTCAATTTGTGTCCAGTTATCTGCTGTTATTAAACACGATATTCTGGGCTCACGTGCTGGAGATAGTTGAAGTGTTCTTCTACCAGGATTTCAGAACCGGCAACACTTCCTTGGCGAAGAGCTTCAGGCCTCGCTCCGCAATTTCGTAAGGGGTGCCACCAAAGCGGAAGGAGACGTTCAATTCGAAGTTGCCGAGTAGTTTCCGCCGTTCCTCAAGACCGCGCAGAATCTTGTCCGGTGTTCCCCAGCTTGCCGCCTTCATGAAACCATCGACTGCACCTTCCATTCCAGTGGAACGCGCGATTTCGGCCTTCTGTTGATAAGAGTCGTAACCCTTCACCGATTTAAAATGATCGCCCAGAAATTCGTAGTGATAAAAATTACTCTCTACAAATTTGCCCTGATAACGGCGCGCCTCTTCCTCGCATTGTTCTAGATCAGTGCCACAGACGACGAATTCGGTGAGCATTACGTTGGGTGGCTCCGTGCCGTGATATTCACGGTGCAACTCACGGCCACGCTCGATCGCCGGCAGCCGCATTTCCCAGGGACGATCCGCGAACATGACGATATGTGCACCCAGTTTAGCCGCCGAGACGACAGATTCCTCGCTTGAGGCGACGGCGTAGATACGACCATCGAATGAATGCTGCGGCCGGGGCCTAATTTCTGTGCGGGGTTGCTTGTAGTAAGCTCCGTTGCTCTCAATAAACCCCGTTTTAAGAGCCTCGACAATCATCGTCGCCGCTTCGTCGAAACGTCCCCGCGATTCGTCCATGCTGAGCTGGAAGGTCTCGAATTCACGCCGTGCAAGACCACGCCCAAAACCGAGCCGGAGTCGACCATTACTCAACAAGTCGAGAACGGCAGCATTTTCCGCGACCCGTAACGGATTATGCCAGGGAAGTATCACGGCGGCTGTCCCCACATCGATATTCGGGTGTTTCGCTGCCAAGTGGGTCATCAAGTGGATATTGTCCGGCACGAAGGAATAGTCGTTGAAATGATGCTCTGCCGACCAAAGGCAATCGAACCCCTCATCGGCGGCGATCTCTGCAAGCCGCAGTTCCTCCTCCCACGTCTGTCCGTCCGACCCTTCTTCCCAGCCGTAACTCGAGAAGATCATCATCATTCCGACGTCCATGGAATCACCCCTTCGTTCTACATCCAACGGTAACGGTTTCCATAATACCAATAAGACTGAATCCCGTGGCTACTAGCTTAGGGTCACAGGTTATCCGCAAATAAGCTCAGGACTTCTTTAGTTACTTTGATTTCCGGCAATTTTGGTAATCTAATGGCTATCTGTACTTACTTTGGTCAACCAAGGTCCGCGGCGACCGGAGAGAGGCCCAATGCAAAACCTCGACCTAAACATCGCTTTCTGGGATTATGACCGGACCCGGCCGCTGATGGACGGGAGAGTGCGGCCCGATGGAATCAACCCCAACATAACCGTCCTGCGTCCGCGGGAAATCTTCCCCCGCATGCTCCAAGACCAGGAGTTCCACGCCGCAGAAATGTCCCTGGCTTCCTACGTGATCCTAAAAGCGCGAAACCGGTGCCCTTTCGTGGCCATCCCGGTGATGTTGTCAAAGATATTCCGTCACGACTGTATCTACGTCCGGTCCGATGCCGGAATCAGCGAGCCGGCCGATCTGCGAGGCAAGCGGATCGGATTGCCCCAATACAGTTCCACTGCGGGGGTTTTCATCAAAGGGCTGGTCCAACACGAGTATGGAGTGTCGCCCACGGAGATAACCTGGTCCATGGGCGGCCAGGATTCTCCCGCGCCCGCGCCTCTGGTCCCACTGGACCTACCCGCCGACATCCACCTGGAATTCATTCCAGACGACAAAACCCTGGAAGGAATGTTGGCCGACGGGGACCTGGACGCACTTTTCGCCACTTACATCCCAAAGCTTTTTCTGAACGGCTCACCGAAGATCGCCCGCCTTTTCCCCAATTACAAGGAAGTGGAACAGGACTACTTCCGGCGGACCGGAATATTCCCCGTCATGCATACGGTGGTTATCCGGGAGGACGTACATAGGGACCACCCCTGGGTGGCGGCAAGTCTGTACGACGCGTTCTCTCAAGCCAAGGACTTGGCGGTTGACCGCCTGTACGACACCGACGCGTTGGCTCTGACCCTGCCGTTCCTTATCGACCACGTGGAGGAAACCTGGAGGACCTTTGGGTCCGATTACTGGTCCTACGGGGTGGAGCCTAACCGGCCCGCTCTGGAAGCGGTCGCCCAATATGTGGTGGACCAAGGTCTGGCGCCCCGTGTGGTAAGCGCCGAGGAGTTATTTCCGAAGATTGAACGATAGACCGCCAATATTTGCCGAAGAATATAGTTATCGTCTGGCCAGAAGGCAAGTTCGGTTAATTTCTATTCGTTTCCGGTCTTTCAGGCGGGACCCATCAGTTGGCCAGGTTTGGTGTGCTCTCGTTGATCGCCCGCCAGACCTTTTCAGGAGACAACGGTGTATCGATGTGACGCACCCCAGTGCGGGAGAGGGCATCCATCACGGCATTGGCCACGGCGGCGGGCGCCGCAAGGGTCGGCAGCTCCCCGATGCCCTTCACGCCGAGGGCAGTTATGGGGGAAGGCGTCTCCAAAGTATCTAGGGTGAAACCGGGCATATTGTCGGCCCGAGGCAGAGCGTAGTCCATCAAACTGCCTGACAAGGGCTGACCCTCAGGGCTGTAGACGATTTCTTCAAGCAATGCTTGTCCGATACCCTGGGCTACCGCGCCATGGACCTGGCCTTCCATCAGCATCGGATTAATGATCGTCCCCGAGTCGTGGACCGCCACGTATTTCAATATCTTGATGGCTCCCGTTTCCCGGGATATCTCCACCACCGCTACGTGAGCGCCGAAGGCGTATGGGCTTTTGCCCAAGGTGTGGCTTCCGCGGAAGTCCAGGCCCGGTTCCTGGCCGGGCGGAAGGAGTTCTTCGGCGTAAGCGGCCTCCGCCAGCCGCTCGAACGGAACGGTGTTTTGGGGACTGCGCCGGCTGAAAGCCAAACGTTCCTGAAGCACCACGTCTTCTTTGGGACATTCAAGGAGATGGGCGGCGATGGCGCCTAGTTTTTCCCGCGCTTCTTGTAGGACCACATGCAGTGAAGACCCTCCGGCGATCAGGCCCCGGCTGCCCGAGGTGCCGCCGCCGGCCGGAAGAACGTCGGTGTCGCTGTGCAGAACCTCCACATCAGCCGGAGTCACACCAAGCATGTCCGCGGTCATTTGGGCGAACGTGGTCTCCGTGCCTTGCCCGTGAGGCGAGACCCCGGTATGGACCGTCACGTCACCAGAGGGTCCCACGATGACTCGGGCGTGGTCGGTGAGCCTGATGACGCGCGCCCCGGAGCCCTTGACCACGGTGGCCAAGCCCACACCGATCAGAAGATCGTCATCCTTGGATTGTTGGCGGGACCGTTCCCGCCACTTGTCGTATTCCGAGAGTTTCAGTGCCAGGTCGAAGGCGGATTCGTATTCTCCGGTATCGTAGGTGATTCCGGTAGGCGTATCGTACGGGAACGCTTCGGGCGGAATGAAATTCCGCCTTCTCACGTCGGCCGGGTCCAGACCGAGATCGAGGGCGATCAGGTCGATCGTGCGCTCCATGCAGAATGCGGCCTCCGGCCCGCCGGCGCCGCGGTAGGCCCCGGTCGGTGGTTTGTTGGTGACCACGCCTTGCACCTCAACACTCATTGCAGGCGTAAGGTAGGGACCGGTCAGCCGGTGGCTGGTCGAGACCGGAATGGTCGGCGTTGAAGTCAAGTAATATGCGCCAAGATCCGCCACGATACGCACCTTGATCCCCAGGATGGCGCCGTCGGACTTGACTGCCGCCTCTACCTCCACGCTGTGCCCCCGCCCATGGAACGCGGTCATATTTTCTTGGCGGTTTTCGACCCATTTGATCGGGCGGCCCAAGAGAATGGCCAGGTAGGGGACCAGGACCTCCTCGGGAAACAGGGATGCCTTTTCGCCAAACCCGCCGCCCACGTCGGGCGCGACCACGCGGACCCCGCTCTCGGCCCTCCCCAGCAGATCGACTAAGTGCTCGCGCACCACGTGCGGATGCTGTGTGGAATCCCAGACGGTGAGCAGATCTTTCTCGGCCTGATAATCGGCCATCACCCCTCGCGGCTCAATGGGGGCGGGCGCAAGCCGCTGGACCTGGTAAGTCTGCCGTACCACATGCTCAGCTTGGGCAAAAGCAGCATCTAGGTCGCCTCCCGCGCTCACCGTGCGGAGCGACACATTACGGTGTAGGTCGGGATGAACGACGACCGCGCCCTCTTCCATCGCCTGGTAAGGGTCTACTACAGCGGGCAGGACCTCATAATCGACCACGATCTGTTCCAACGCGTCAGCGGCGGTGTATGGGTCTTCAGCGATGACTGCCGCCACGGCCTGGCCGACGTAACAGACCTTGTCCGAAGCGAGGACGGGATGTCTCGGCGGAGTCATATCGACGTCGTCGATATTGTCCCTGGTCGGCATGTGCACGGCCAGGTCTTGGATGTCGGCTGCCGTGAACACAGCGACTACGCCCGGCAAGCGGCTGGCGCCGCTGACGTCGATGGAGCGGATGATGGCGTGGGCGTGGATGCTACGGAGCACCACGGCGTGCAGGAGGCCCGGCAGCTTCATGTCGTCCACAAACGAGCTCTGTCCGGTGAGTAATCTGTGGTCTTCAAACCTTCTGACGGATTGACCCGTGTAAGTCATGCTTGGGCCTCCTGGCGCCAGCGATCAGCGGCTTTCACTCCAATTAGTCAGCCGCGCCGCAGGGTCAAAGCATACTGAATTTGCTTCCCAGAGGTTTAGCCATCTTTCCGAGCTATGGTGGCGCTCTTGGCCCGGTCTGTTTTCGCCAGGTGCGGGATGATATGTTTACCGAATAACCGTAGCGTCTCCATTACCTCCTCGCTAGCAATTGGGCCGATCTGGAACAGGGGCATGATCTCGTCAACGCCCGTAGGAACGTACTGTTCCAAGTAACGAAGGCAGTCATCGGGGTCGCCGATGCAATATCGTCCCTCTTTGATCAGGTCCAATGAGGAAACTTCTTCGCTCTTTGATTTATCCGTAGCCGCGGAACGTTGGTAGTGCCACTGGTAGTCGCTGGGCACGTTGGACGGGTCCTGCTCCTGCCAGACGCGGTCGTGGCGAAGGTCTTGCTGACGCCGGTACCAATCTAGAATCTCGGCTCCCCGTTCTTGGGCTTTCTTCCGGCTTTCAGCGCAGATTGCCAGCGTGCTGATCGAAACCCGGTCTGTGACCATTTTGCCAACGGGTCTGGCGTCTTGGATGCCCTCGCGATAGGAATTTATCAATTGAGTCAGACGATAGGGCCCCCCGCCCGCCATAGCCAGACATCCCAAGCCGAGCTCACCGGCTTTTCGAAATGTCTCCTCACGGCTGCACCCTAGCCACATCGGTGGATGGGGAGTTTGGACCGGCTTGGGGTAAACTTCTCTGGCCGGGATATTGAAGTATTTACCCTGGTACGAAAACTCTCCTTCGGTCCAGGCTTTGGGAATGATTTCCAACGCTTCGTCCACCATGCCGGTGGCGTTCTCCAGGTCAACGCCGAAGGCTGCCATCTGGTATGGATAGCCGGAGCGGCCGATGCCGAGGTCTACCCTTCCGTTACTAAAGATGTCCAGAGTGGCCGTCCGCGCGGCAATGTGCAAAGGGTGCTGCACAGGGGGCACGGCGACAGCTATACCTAGCCTGATGCGAGACGTTCGCTGGCTAATAGCTGCCAGAGTTACGTCCGGTGCGCTGGAGTGAGACCATTCAGTGCGAAATTGGTGATCGGCCATCCAGACGCTATGGAACCCCAGTTCCTCGGCCAAGACCACTTGGGCCATCATTTCCCAATGTCGGTCAAAGTCGCTGGTGGGCGTCCACGGCTTGGGGACCTGTATCTGGTAAAACATCCCGATCTGCATGAAGTCCGTCCCCCCAGGTCAATTCGCCGAAGCACGAATTATACTACGGCCCAGTCGGGATGCATCGAATGAAATTAGCCTCTGGACCATGGAGGTGAAGCCATCAGGCCCCACTCAGCTCGCAATCTTTTTACTCGGCGCTCGAACCCGGTTTACGGGCTATCGACAAGTCGAGCAACCAGGCTGTTCTTGTTGGCATACAATAAATTCAATAAACGAAGAGGTAGGTAACGAATGGTTATTGTTTTAACAGAGACGAGCGCAACTGAATTAGCAGTGGGACCAGGCGAACCGCATCCTGTTGACGAGCTATGGCTCAGTACGACCGATACGACCGCGATAACAGGTTGGTCGATGAAACCGGAAGGCTTCTGCAAGGATGATATCTGTGTGCCCACGCCCCCAGGTAAGGCAGATAGGTTTGTTCAGGGGGACGCCATCAATTTGTCGGCTTTTTGGCGATTGATGGGTAAGCCCGCAGTCCGAAGCGAGAATGCAGATGTGTGGCTGCTCGGCGAAGGCGCGAGCCTACGCAATGATGCGTTGCTTAGTCTTGAGGCGCCCGATTTCACGCTGCCCGATCTAGACGGCGAATTACACTCGTTAACCGACTTTCGACAGAAACGCGTTTTGCTGATCACCTGGGCTTCATGGTGAGGATGCCGGCTTGATCTGCCAGGTTGGCAGACGATGTTTGAAAGCGTAAAAAACGAAGACTTTATGATTGTGTCGGTGGCGATGGACGCTGATATCGAGGCTGCGCGACCGTGGATCGAGGCAGCCTCACCGGATTACATCACACTGATCGATCAAAATCACTTGCTGTCTTCGTTGTACAACATGGTCAACGTACCCCAGGCGGTTTGGATCGACGAATCAGGCACGATCGTCCGCCCGGTTGAGACGGGCGGCTCGTTGGATGTTGTAAAGGAATATGACCAAGATTTGCGTGGGTACAAACCGGACGTGGCCGAACGTGCTGCCCACGCAAAATCAACATATATAAATGCCGTGAAAGATTGGGCGGTAAACGGAAGCGCCAGTGCGTTCTTGTTTGGTCCTGATGAAGCGAGAAAACGCGTGCCGGCAATGACCAACGAAATCGCGGTGGCGCATGCAAAGTTCCAGTTGGGCCAATACCTGAAACGAAACGGCCGCACTGATGAAGCCGACGCGATTTTTGCCGAGTGCCGTCAGTTGCACCCGGATTCCTGGAATATATTCCGGGAGACAACCGAGCGAACGGCGACAGGTCTCGCCGCTGGCAAAGAGTTTTGGGGGAAGGTCCGGTCCCTCGGTGAAAAGCAGTATTACGCCACTATTGATATGGAAGGCATGCCAGGCTAATAAATTCCCCGGACGTATGGCCCAAGCCATGGGTAGCCTAGGCCAAGCTGAAGCCATTTCGAAGAGGCTATCGTCTTCCGCCGTAAGGGTAGTCACGAAAATGGGAGGTGGCGTCCCAGGCAGGATTCGAACCCGCGACCCGCTGCTTAGAAGGCAGCCGCTCTGTCCCCTGAGCTACTGGGACGTGTGAAGCCAGCACGAGGCTGGAAGCCGGCCCATGCCGGCTTACAACTATCTTACGAACGCTCTGAGACGGGTGTCAAGACGGCATCACCAACCCCTTGGTCCGTCTGGTTATGTCCAGTAACCTGGTGTCATCCCCGATTGCGGATGGCCCGGCGCTCTGTCAGAATGAAAGCCCTTGGCAAATGAGGCGCAATCCTGTGGGTCTACCTGTGCCGTCGGCTGGAGCAGGCTGTTATTCCGCCGACCGGGAAGTGACGGGCAATGGCAGACGATTTACTGAACATGGAATCCACGCCCCCGGCGAAGCAATTGATCGCCGGGTGGCGGCGGCAATGGTCCGACGGCGGCGAGATATCCGGCGGTCTGCCCCGTTACCTGATCAGAAAGCTGGGCGCAACCCAGATCGGCGAGATGGGCCCGGAGGTCTCCAAGCTTTGTTACCCGTTCCAGGTGCCGGGCACTCATGACACCTATCGTCCCAGGGTGGCATACAACGAGGGACTGCCCGTCCAGCCGATGACCCGGCGCAACCGGTTCTACGACGCCGGGAACGGGCTGATGATCTTCCTGGGCCAGGAGCCGTGGTTCCGGATCGATGTGTACGCCCAGGCGTTCTTTCAAGCCGTGGCGGAACTCGGGTCCCCCAAGATCGTCGCAGTGGAAGGGTATAACGGCGCCGCCCCGCCGGACATGGAGCGCAGTGTCAGTTGCATATATAGCCGGGCCGACATGAAAGAGAACCTGGACCGGTATGGCTTGCGCTACTCCAACTACGGATCCCAGAGCCGCAACGGCCCCACCATAGCAATGGCGCTGGTAACCATCGCCCACTACGAACACCCGGACCTGGAGATGCTGCGGATGGGCGCGATGGCGCCCATGTATCCCTTCTTGACCGCAAACAACGATCCAGTGGGAATCAGCCGGGACCACCGCGCCTTCTATGACATCATGCGGAGGTTGAAATCGATGTTCGATTTGGACATCGACCTCTCCGAGTTGTTGGCCCTTGGCGAAGCGGAGTCCCAGGAGTTGGTGGACACGTTGGAGAAGATAGCGACGAACAATCCCACTGCCAAAGAATTAATCGAACGGGCCAAGGCCGACTTTAACCTTGTGCCCTTCGAGACCTCGGTGTCTTTGGACCCGGCGTTGGACCGGACTCTGGAGGATATCCTCCGGAACGCGCCCGACCAACCGGAAGAATCCTAAGAATCGGAATCAGACGGCCCGTCAGATAAGGCCCTCGGCCAAAGCCGCCTTTTCGATCAATTCCCACCCGATGTCGGTGCCGGGCACAAACTTGTCGCAGGCCTCGCCTTCCAGGACCGCTTTTCCAACCGGGTCGTCGGCTGTGACCGATAGGAAGGCGGACTCGATCTCCGCCGCCAGTTTCGGGTCCAGATTGGTCTGCGAAGTGAAACAGCAGTGGGAATATCCGGGACTTGACCAGAAGATTCGCACTGTGTCCCGGGGTAAAGTGCCGTCTTCGGCCATGGTTTCCATGACCCGTTGGCTGACCGCCCCGGCGTCGAACTCCCCGCTGCTAACCCGTTCGACCACATCCCGTTCGTCGGACTTGGTGTCAGACTGCCGGTCGTCGTAGAAACTGTTGGCGGAAAGGTCTTTACTGGGACTGATTCCAGACTCCTTCAAGAAGGAATAGGCCAAGAGTCCCGCCTGCACCGAAGACCTACGGCCGAAGGCGAAGCTCCGGTTCTTGAGGTCTTCCACGGTCTCGATGCCCGAGTCGGCCCGGGTGATGAAATGGGTGGTGAAGTTGATGTCCACGTCCCGCATCGCTATGACATTCACGCCATCGGTCGCCAGCCGTTTGATCTTCACGTAGCTGAGGGGGCCGTTCCAAGCCAGGTCGATCTCACCTTTGACGAAAGCTTCGACCATGGCGTCATAGCCTGAGTACAACACCCAGTCCAGTTCGATGCCCTGACGCTGGAACAATTTCTCAAGTCCTTGAAATACTTCCATGTGGGAGACTGAGGCGGTGCCGCCTAACCGAACCATACCGGACCTCCAGCAAAGCTGATTCTGGGCGCAGAATGGGTTTCAGGGATTATAGATCAATACCGCTGGGCCAGCAATCGGTCCGGACCCTTCAAGTCATTGATAGAGATTATCGTGGGGTTGTCATGGCGGACCGTGAATTAAACCACACTTGAGATCGCGTGGTCCAAGATGTCCGCCGCTTCGTCCAGTTGGGCTTCGGTGGTGGTGAAGGGCGGCACGAACCGGAACACCGAACCCTTCCGGCGCACGCTCAAGATCAAGCCGTTCTCCAAGCACAACCGTCCGATGGCCCGGCCTTCTTGGTAGGCCGGCTCCCGGGTCAGGCGGTCGGTCACCAATTCTATCCCTTGCAGCAGGCCGCGGCCACGGATGTCGCCGATGATCTCGTGTTTCTGGGCCAGCCGCTCCATATGCTCCCGCCAATAGGCGCCGATGCGTTGCGAGACATCGACCAGCATCTCCTCCAAGATGATATCTATGCTGGCGATACCGGCGTTGCAGGGCATGGGGTCGTTGGAGTGGGAGTGTCCCACCACCATCCCGGATGCCGAAACCTTTTCTTCGATCTCGTCGGTAGTTATCGTTGCGCTGATGGCCACCCCGCCGCCGAAATGCTTGGAGATGGTGAAGATGTCGGGCACCACCCCTTCGTGCTCGAAGCCCCACATCGAGCCCAGTTTGGCCAGTCCGGTCTGGGCTTCATCAACGATCAATAGCGCGCCTCGGTCCTCGCATTTGCGCTTAAGCTCCCGGAGCCATCCATCGGGCAGGTCTATGACGCCGCCGGCGCTGAACAACGGCTCGGTGATCACGGCGGCCAATTGGCCGTCGGCCTGGGCGTCCAGCAGGTCGAAGCTGGTGTTGAGGCACGTATAATTGCAGCCTCCCCGGTCCTTGCAATACTCGCAGCGGTACTCGTAAGGGGCCAAGATGGGGTAATGTCCTGGCGCGTAGGGTCCGTAACCTTCGTGCCAGCCGGAGAATGTGACTGCCCGGGTGGAATCGTTCATGCCATGGAAGCTCACCGCCGGACTGGCGATCTCATAGCCGCCGGTGAACCGTTTGGCGATGGCCATGGCCGCCTCGTTGGAGTCGCTTCCCGAGGTCAGGAACATGGAACGGTCCATGCCCTCCGGGGTGATCTCCGCCAGACGTGCCGCCAGGATTATCTCCCGGTCGTTGAACATGCTCATATGGCTGTGGATCAGGGTCTCACAACTCTCTTGGAGCGCTTGTACGATACGCGGGTGGTTGTGGCCCAGGGCGCCGCACATCTGGCCGGAGTTGAAGTCCAGGTACTCCTTGCCGTTCACGTCGCGGACGACCGATCCCCTCCCCCAGACCATGATTGGACCGGCGACGTCATTGGAGTCTATCCGGCTGCGGAAGCTGTACTTTCGGGCCAGGTCCAGAAGTTCCGATTCAGTTAATTTCTGGGTCATGAAGCCGCCTCCACGAACACACTGTGCCATCGATCAACGCTAATGTTTTTAGGACGACCAGACCGCCAAGAATCCGTAAACCCGGCGGTCTGTTCCGACACGTCACCCACTGGACTATTTAGCTCGCCCCACATCTATTTCTTGAAAGCGGGCATCACTTCTTTGGCGAACCGTTCAAGTTGCTCCAGGATGACGTTCTGGGGCGTGCCGACCGGCGAGCCGATGTTGATCTGCTCCAATCCGGGGTAACGGGACTGCACATCCATGAGTTTCTCGGTAACCAGTTCCGCCGGGCCGCAGAGCCATGCACCTGCCTCGACGCCTTCCTCCAAGGTCGGCAGGCTGGCGGACCTGGCTGCGGGACCCCGGGCCAGGGCTGAGATCTGTTCTTCGGACAGGCCCCTGACGAATCCCAAGGGAGCGAACATCTTCATGTTCTCTTCGAAGAAGATGCGTGCCTCTTTGATCGCCATCTCCTCCGTTTCCGCGATGTGAGTGCTGTATCCGATGCAAAGGTCGGTGCCCAGTTCAGTCTCGCGGCCGTGCTTGCTCAGGGTGTCGCGCCATTGGGTGATCACCTGGTCTTGAGCTCCCCCGGCGGCGGCGCCGCCGCCGATGATGCCTTTGATGCCGTGTTTGGCCATGAAATCCATGGCCCTCTGGCCGGCGCTGACTATCGGCTGCCAAGTTTCCACCGGCAGGGTGCGCGGCCGCGGGACCAACGTTATCTCCTTCAATGTATAACCGCGGTATGGGACCTCCGGAGGGAGGTCGTAATATTTGCCCTTGAAGGAGAAGGACTCTTCGTTGAAGGCCTTCATGATGATCTCGGTCTGTTCTTCGAACAACTCCCGGTTGGCGTCGTTGTCGGTGACGGTGCTGGGCGCCCCAAAGGTGTCCACCTCCCGGGAGTGATAACCGCGCCCCAGGCCGAAGATCACCCGTCCTCCGGTCAGAATGTCGGCGGTGGCATAGTCTTCGGCCAGCCGCAGGGGATGCCACATGGGATTGACGTTGAACCCACATCCGAACTTAATGTTCTTGGTCAGGTGGGCCAGGTGAACGTACATCATCAGCAGATTGGGGATGCATTCGTAGCCTTCGTGCTGGAAGTGGTGCTCGGCAGACCAGAAGGTGTCATACCCCAGCTCTTCCATCTTGAGCACGATCGCCTCGGTCTTGCCGAATACGCCCGCCAATCTCTCGTCAGATAGGCGCCGCTCATTGACCGGCGTTGCGTCGAAGCCCATGTCCTCGAAGTCCACATGTCCGGCGAACAGGCTTCCGAATTTGGTGATCATCGTTCACTCCTCAGTTGTTGGAATCTGCGGGCATCCACGCCAGATTCAAGGGTCTTTTGACTTTGGGGGCATCTTTGCCCATTTTAAGCAGGCACGGTTTATTGTCAACCGAAGACCAGCGATAGCTGAATATTAAGTCAGCACCGGTTTTGGCGCGCACTTACGCGAAAGTCCGCAGCGAATCCGCCCGGCCATTCGATAACATTTCCGTATACAATGTCCACGGGTGCGCCAAAGAACTGGTCCACACCTCGACATCAACCGATCATGGCCAAAGTCAACACCGGACGCAACATACTGATCGTAGACGACGAATCCGAGTCGGCGATTCTCCGCGCCGTCCGCCGCCGCCTGGAGGAGGAGGGATGGCGGACCGTGGTGGTCGAGCCGGAACCCGGATATTCGGTGGGAGAGGAATTTGAGGCTGCCGCCCTCTGGTCCATAGAACAGGACTTGCCCGATGCAGTTTTGCTAGATGTCCGTTTTGGCGAGCACCGTGACGACCAGTTCCGCGGACTCGGTATTCTGGGGGAGATAGTGGAGCGGTGGCCTAAGCTGCCGATCTTGATGTTCACCCAATACGCCCAGGGGCCGGACCGGGAGACTGCGGTGCGAGGTTCGTTGCAATGGGACTCGCCGGTGGACTTCATAGATAAATTGGCCAGCCCGGATGAGGTCGTTCTACGGCTCCGGCGGCTCATCGGCACTTCGCCTGAGTCCATACCGATAGGAAACAATATCTTGTTGGATGTCAACGCTCGTCTGGTGTATATCGGCGCCGGCGAAGACCGTACGGCGGCGCTGGATATCCAGGGCATGAAATTCGAGATTTTCCGGGAGTTAGCGACTTCTTGGTATCGCAGCCCGGGTGAGTTAGTAGCTTTTTCACGCCTGGAGCGTTACTCTGAAGGTGAAGACCCGCGGGCCTCATTGCGGGTGAGGATCCGGGAGATTAAAGATGCCATCGGTAAAGCGATGAACACCCGCTTCGGCCCCTCGGAATTGATTCTAAACGTCAGGGACCAGGGATACCGGCTAGTGCCACCCAAGTAATGAATAGGCTTCTCACATCATTCAAGATCGGCGGCGGCGTGATCGCCCTGGGTGGTGTCGTTTCCCTCGTCCTCGCCCCATTGATCGGGGAGAAAGTCTTCGACTTCCTCTGGGTCCTTGAACCGCTGACCTATATCGGCGGCGCCCTCATCGTCGCCGGTCTGGGCGTGGCGGTGGCGTCCTACGCGGTAGCGGAACGGCAGAACCGTTCGATTCAGGGACTGAATGGCCAATATGCGGGCAATAGCTGGAGCGAGACAACTCTCCAATACTTTCAACCGTTTGACCACGACCTGGGCCGTCCCTTGCGGAGGATCGCCGGCAAAGAGCGGGAGTTGAGGGCGGTGATGCGGGCCGCGCCCGGCGTAGCTGACCCCGGAGTGATAGACCTGCTGGATGAGATCGAACGCCAGACACCCAACTTCCGGTTGATGATGTCCAACATCCAGGTCCTGATTCAACTGGAATCTCCGGATAAAGACGAGCCGTTGCAGCCGGTGGAGCCCACCGAGGTTGTGAGGCGTATCGCCGACCTCTACACTGCGGTGGCCGTGGAGGCGGGCAAGGAAATAACCTGGTGGTCTGAGCCGGCCGAACTGGGCTTGGTCTATGCCAATAGCAATGCCATCGAGCACATCGTGACCAACCTGGTGGACAACGCGGTGCGTTATGCCGGGACTCATGTGGAAGTGAAGTTAACCAAGAACCCAAGCCACTTCTTCGTGCGCGTTTGGGACGACGGGCCGGGTATCGCTCAACAATACCTCCAACACCTTTTCGACCGGGGTTGGACCCCTGAAGTGGTCCAGCGTGAGGAGAAATCCAGTTCCGGACTGGGCCTTTTCATCGCCCGCAGCCTGGCCAGGCGAATGGGCGGAGACCTGACAGTGGAAAGTGACAACAGCGCAGATGGAGACCACCACACTGCATTTATGTTGAGCTTGCCGTCGAATCTGACGGCTCCATTGAACGGCCTCCGTTAAACTGGTTCCGGTATTCGTGCAAGATCAGGGATATTCGGGTTATGCTTCGGTGAGATTGGGCCCTTTCTCCAAGCGCGGTGACATTGATGTGTGGATGGGAGATCCGATAGATGAAGTCGATTAAGCTGATCTTCGCGATAGCGGCATTGTTGTTCGTACTTGCGGCCTGCGCTTCAGAGACGCCCCGGACCGCCGAACCTTTACCAACAGCGGTACCCGCGGACACTCCCACGCCACGGCCCGCACCGACCGCCACGGCGACTCCGGCGCCCACACCGACACCGCCGGCCCCGACGCCTACCCGGGTACCGCCGACGGCTACGCCTCTTCCCCCTCCAACTCCCACACCCGAGCCGGTGCCGGACCCGCTGCCGGAACGGGACAGCCGCGAATTGCCCCACGTCTTCGTGGGCAGCGTGACCATCGGTGGCGCGGCGGCTCCCGATGGGACGGAGGTCACGGTCTGGCTGGAACAGTACGACGCCCCCATCGGGACCGGGTCTGCGTCCGGTGGCAACTACACAGTGCTGGCCAATCAGCACGGCTCCAGGTCCTTCGGTGGCATGACCCTGATCTTCAAAATTAACGGCGAAGACTCGGGCGAGACTGCTGTCTGGGAGAAGGGCGCCGCCACGATATTGGCGATATCGCTTAATTAAGCCGCCGTCGCAACGATTTTCACGGCAGACGGCCCAGGTGCAAAACCTGGGCCGTTTCTTTACGTCCGTTCTCTCGAGTCAGGACGCCGCCGCAGTCCGTCTTGACACTCAAAATCTAAAGACATACACTCGAATTGCCGGACTGTGATGGTCCGGCGTGCTGTGTGGCCCGGTGGTGTAGCGGTTCAACATATCGGCCTGTCACGCCGAAGATCGTGGGTTCGAATCCCATCCGGGTCGCCATTTTTCAATTCCTCAATTTCTCTTCGGCTTCCCGCTTCCTATCCCGCAGGCAGTTTCAATACTTCGAAGAGGATATCCATCAGACCACTCTTCAAATTATTCCCGGGTCTTCTCTTAATTGATTCAACATCTTCGTCATCCCATGTCCATCGGCAAATCAATAGGCTCATGTTAGCCGAAAATAATTGGTATTTGTCCGCTCGGTGGGTACCCCCGCATAAGTGGCATAGCGGGCGCCGTTAACCGACCACCTGTGGGTACAGTCGGAAGGGAAGCTAATGGTCTCGTCAAACTGGATCTACCTCCTGCCAAATCGCCGGTGCCTGGAAGCCGGGATCCCGCCGCTACACCCCCATCAGTTCCGTCACTCCTACATCATGGCGGCGATAAGGAATGAGACGCCGACCAGACGATCCGGGCAGCCATCGGCCACCGGAAGCAAATCTCGGAGAAATACTATAGAAGATTGGGGGAGATGGCCTGGCGGCGGTCCACCGGGAGTTCCCGCCGGCGGACCGGTTGGGGCTGCAGGCCGGGTGCAATAGACCTGGGAAGAAGCGTGGGAGTGCTAGGGGGAGGTTGTAGGCATGGGAACGCACACTGACGACACACCCTTTCCTGGTTGCGTGACTGTTTAATAAGGTTCCAACATGCATTGGATGAGGAGCCGCAGGAACCGAGTTACGATAGCCAGGCAAGCACGCCGGCCGGAGCGGCACGGTAGACAGCAACGTGTACCAGAAGGCCGTGGACTACCCGTACGAATGGGCCAACGGCTACCACATGATGCTGGAGATCGAGGAACTAGTCACAGTACGTGCTAATCAAGTGGCTACCCATAACGGCATATCAGAGTAAAATAGATTTATTGTCAGAGATTCACTGACTGAGTACCAGATGATCCAATCTAATGTATTTCGGGTCAGGGTCAGTCACCTGCCGTCCACCCGGTACCGTGTATCGGTGGGCGATACAAATCAAATAATCGTTAATCTTCAAGCGGATGTTGACCATCTGACTTCGAGTCCCTGGTGGAAAGTCACCGCCCGGAGGGTTGATTGATGTTTTTCTCTCTTCCAAATAGGCGAGTCCGGTGCGTAATTTGTTACGTAGATCAAGAATAAGGTATAATTCCCACCGCTCTTCAGGCGTTGTGTTGACCACGGTTGTAGGCGAGGAAGGTTCTATGAACAATGAACTAGAGACACTCCTACTTGAATATCTGGCCGATCAGAAGTCCCTCGAGGGTCTGCGCGATTGGGTGGCGCTGAATATCTGGGATTCGCCGGCGGACGATGCCGAAAGCGCTATCGATGTACTGGCCTTGGAGTTAGCGCATCTGGATGACGGGTCGACCGATCTGCAGTATTTTCGGGCCGCCATCAATGAACTCCTTGGTAATTACACCGTGGTTGTAGACCAGGGCGACGGGACTGGAACAACAACCTCCACTTCTATGAATACCGTCCACACGACCGAGTTCACTGACCCTCTGATTCCCCCTCACCCGATCCGGGTGGGCCCGGTGGTGCTTGCCTGACCTGCGGCAGGTAAACCACCCTTAGCGGAATCCGGGTGATCCTAACGCCGTCGAGAAAGACGTCAAACCAGTGAAGTCCCTGGAAACTTAGCTGTAGCCTTAGCTCGGCTATGATGTTCGAGCCCCTTTCATCATCCCCCTCGAAATTAATCGTCTGTGTGTGTATAGGCTTACTGGTCACGGAAGGGTCTTCCATCCGGATAATTAATTCCATCGGTCCTCTGGCCGATCCGGATTTGAGGGCCAAATACAAGAAGAGGCGATACTCGAAGGGTTCCATCTCTGTCCGTAGTTCGGGACCGATGACGCCGTGGTTGATGCGGTCCACGATACGGATGGCCGATGTGACCCCACTCGCCTCCCTTAGAACGGTCTCGCAAAGGAACGCCGCGCTAAGAAAAGGACCCTGTGGAAAAGCGATATTACGTTCGTCTTGAGTCAATGGTTTCCTCCCAGTCCGCCCGGCTGATTTTAGCTACGGAGTTTCAATAGTCTACACATATTTTTACGGTATTGGGTGAGATGGCGCTGGCTCAACACATGATTGGTCCCGGAGGTGGGACTCGAACCCACACGGACCGAAGTCCAGCCGCTCGATTTGCGTCTCAACGAAAGTGCTCAGGCGCAGGGCAAGCGGCCGCGTCTGCCATTTCCAGCCACTCCGGGATTATCTAGGGTAACCCCCTTTCACAATGTCTTGGTAAAGCCTCACTCTCCACGATCAATACATTAGCCCGGAACCGGCCGCCTTCGCGTATCAACTCTTCAACGATGAACTCTTCCTTGGCCCCAAGGTGCGGGTAGCGGAACCGGTATCCCACCTTCCAGGCCTGTTCAGCCAAGCCTATGGCACTGATTCCGCCGACGTGGGTGTCGTTCAAATAGAAGTCGAATTGCATTAGATCGGGACGGTCATGGCAGTCGTGATCGCGCGAGTTTCCTGTTAAATTCGTCCGTCACGGAGCTGGCTTCAATTACACGATTCCGCCGCTCGGGTGACCTCTGCACTACAGCATCAAATGCTTGGCTGGATACTAGCAACACCCTTCTGAAGCCCTGTGCCAGTTCGTATCCAAGATCGTGGTCTTCGCGATATTGTTTTGGAGGCGTGATATCAAAAAACTCGTTCTCAACGCGCCTGATATCGGCGATTAGAGCATCCATCTCAGGCGCCATCCTAACTGCATGACGCTGAAGGACAGCAAATGAGTTGGTGGCTGTAGCCTGATCTGCAAATTCTTGATCCAACTGCCTAAATTTGTCCATCGACTGACTAAAAAGGTCGTACGTCGCTTCAATCTGTTCTTCGTATTCCTGGGTCGAACCACCTCCCGAGCAAGCGACGATAAGGACTACCGAGAATATCAAAGCCGGTATCCCTGCTTTAGGCAGCCTCATACCGGTATCCCCTCCCCGATCACCCGGCGCCGGTCCACCGTCAGGGCGTTGTAGTGGCGCTGGGTGGTCTTTATGTCATCATGGCCCACCATCTTGGCGGCGATGGCGATCCGGATCCCGCCGTCCACCATCGTCTGAACGAAGAAGATCCGGAACTCCTTGGGCTGGACCGGCCGGCCGATGGACGCGATGCCGGCCTTCTCGAATACGAACCGCAGGCACCGGGCCGTTATCTTGTGGGATCCTCGGCCAGAGCCCGAATTACCGAACAATTGGTCTGTCAGCGCCATCTGCTGGCCCTTGATGTAATCGCGGAACTGCACGCCGAGGCCCGGGTTGATGTAGATCGGGTCGTACTGGGTCTATCGGCGCTTCTTCGACCGCTGGACGTAGATGATGGAGGTCGGGCTGTCCAAGGCGCATTCTTTAACCAGCAGGGACAGGACCTCATTTACCCGGAGACCGGTATTCCGCAGCACCATGGCGATCAGCCGGTCCCGCCAATTGGGCAGGGCGTCGCGGAAGGCTTCGTATTCGGCCTGGGTGAGTACGTCCTGGGCTACTGGGGCTCCTAAGTGTGAGGCAACCTCCGCTATTGTGGTGCTGTACCGAGCGATGGCCATGAGCCACTCCTTTCCACGACCTGGCGCAACAAATCTTCTACGTCGTGCCTGAGACCAGCGAACGCTTCTTTACGGATGTCCCAAAAATGATCGCGTTTATGAGCTGG
>JADFPD010000071.1 GCA_022562475.1 Chloroflexota bacterium
AAAATGGCCAGACGAGCCATAAAAATAATGTCAGAGATCGATGATTTCAGAAAGGCCAAAGACCAATACTTCGGAGACGACCAAAATTCGCCTCTGACTACGGAGCAACGGGAAGGATTCCCGGGCCTGAATTACTTCGCGGAAAACGCGGACCTCCGGTTCGTGCTCGGTGTGGAAGAGTTTCCCAATGACTCCAAAGACCTCATACAGATGGCGACCAGTTCCGGGGACACAGCGCCCCATACCCGTTGGGGCAGGCTGCAGTTCGAGGTTGACGGGGTTCCCGTGGCCTTGACGGTCTACCGCGGCGCCGGCGGAGATGATTATTTCCTTCCGTTCATGGACGCCACAACGGGGGAAGAGTCATATGCAGATGGCCGGTATCTGGACCTGCCCGCCTCCGGAGACGGCCGTTTGGTGGTTGACTTTAATTACGCCTACAATCCCTACTGCGCCTACAATCCGGATTGGAGTTGCCCCATACCGCCGTCCGAGAACCGGCTTCCGGTGCCCATAACCGCCGGAGAAAAAAAGTTTCCGGGTGCCGAGGGGCATTAAGGTCGTTTCAAGATCCGGTTCAAGAACTGGATCGGTCTCCTAAGAAAAGACGCCCCCATCCTAACCTTCCCCCGTGCGCGGGAGCAGGGATTTTTTAGGAAGCGCTGCCTCTTTCTAGACTCGGGCGACTCTTGTCTGGTGGTAGTGGCCCACTGCGATGGCCTCCCATTCGTGGGTGGTCCGTCCCTGTCCGATCAGCCCCAATAGCAGCATGATGGCGTATCCCAATTGGTCACGGGACGCGTTGGGGTGCCCGGCGATGGCTGTCCTGACCTCCTGGGCCGTGTAGGAGAATTGGGGGAGGCCGCGTTCCGAAAACCATTCGGCCAACGAGGATATCAGCAAGTCCAACGCAGGAACGGGCCAATTGATTCCGCTGGGCTGGCAAATGGCCACGGCGTGGGGTTGCCATCGGCTGGCCAGCTCTTCCAGCGACTCGATCAGGTGAGAGACACGGACTTCGGGGTCCAGCTTGCGCCGGGTTGAGAGCCCCGTGACCCCGCTTTCGATCACCTCTCCGTCCTTGAACACGGCCCAGCCGGTCTCCCTGACCCCTGCGTCGAGGGCCAACAGCACCGGGCTTTCCGGAAGTGCGGTCATAAGGAATCCACGACTGCCCTCACAGCAGCCAATCTGGGAGAGGCCGGGGTCTGGGACGGTGCACACGAGGTAGACATCCCCGCGCCCAACACCTTCTGGTCCGGCTGCCTTGAGGTACTCGGATTCTGTGGCGGCGGGCTGTCATTCATGTGAGAAGGTAATCGGTACAAACCGGTATAGTAGTAGGTGCCGCACTGCAGGCATAACCAGTCGCCCTCGTCGGCCGCCAGGTCGCCCTGGCATTTGATGCAGGTCTTTAGGCGGAACCAATTCACGGCCCATCCTGATCAGGTCTGTCCTGGAAGATTTGAGATTAGATACATGAGTCCGTGCCTGATAGCTAACCGATGGTCATTCCGTTGGTAAGCAATATATACAATATCAGAACAATTGTTCTAATACAAGAATTCCCTGTCAGAGCTAGACTCAGATTCTGTGGATAAATACGTTATTGAGCCCGGCAACCTTGACCCTTGATTTGGCGGTTTCTATAATTGTTTGTTGCGTGCGTGAGTCGACGGCACTCGCCCATCGAACTTAACCGGTAACCTAGACCTCCGGAGGACACCCGTTTGACCGAGCCCTCAGCCCAGCCTCCCACGGCGCAGAGAATCGAGGAGATCGCCCGTTCCGCCACTGCGGAGTTGGACTCCCTGGAAAATCTGGAAGCCGTGGACCAGTGGCGCATTTCATACCTGGGCCGTCGCGGAACGCTGACCACCGTCCTGCGCGCACTGTCGTCCTTGGATGTAGACGAGCGCCGGACCATCGGGGCGCTGGCGAACGAGGCCAAAAACACGCTTGAGGACCGGCTGGAACAACGGGTACGTCATATCAATGAAGCGGCCCTGACTCGCTCCGCCAGCCAGAATCGTCTGGACGTCACCCTCCCCGGTCGGCCTTCCAAGGCAGGACGGCTTCACCCGACCACCCAGATCGTCCGGGAGATCTGCAGCGCCTTTGTGGCCATGGGGTTCGGCGTTGTCGAAGGCCCGGAAGTTGAGTGGGAACATTACAATTTCGAGATGCTGAACATCCCCAAAGGCCATCCGGCGCGGGACATGTGGAACACCCTCTGGGTGGACTATGAGGACCCTTCGGGCGAGCAGGCCATGCTGCTGCGGACCCACACCTCGCCGATGCAGGCCAGGGTTATGGAGAGCCGGGAGCCGCCGATAAGGGTGGTGGTGCCTGGCAAGTGTTACCGGTATGAAGCCACCGACGCCACCCACGAATGGCATTTCTACCAGGTGGAGGGTCTGGCCGTTGGCGAGGGCATCACGTTCGCCGATCTCAAGGGCACCCTTTATGAATTCGCCCACCGGTTGTTCGGCGAGGAACGCCAGATACGCTTCCGCTGTGACTATTTCCCCTTCGTGGAGCCCGGCGTGGACATGTCCATCGACTGTTTTGCCTGTCAAGGCCAGGGCGGCGGTTGCCGTATCTGCCGTGACAGCGGATGGATCGAGATATTGGGGGCCGGGATGGTCCATCCCAAGGTATTGGAGAAGGTGGGCTACGACAAGGACAGATACACCGGCTTTGCCTTTGGCATGGGCCCCGAGCGCATCGCCATGCTGAAATACGGGATCGATGACATACGCCATTTCTACGCCAATGACCTCCGGTTCTTGCGCCAATTTTAATGAGATTTACGCCTGGTGGGCCGTGGCTCGCCCCTTTTCAGGCCCCGGCGGACGCCGTAGCCTGTTGGAACAAGAGATAAAAACATGAGAGTGCCCCTTAGCTGGCTCAGACAATACGTGGACATTGACCTGCCTGCCCGGGAATTGGCCCACCGGCTGACCATGGCCGGCATCGAGGTTAGCGAGGTTGAAGTCATCGGCGGCTGGACGGAAGTCTTCGTCGGCCACGTGACCAGCGTCCGCCCCCATCCCAACGCCGACCGGTTGCGCCTTTGCGTGGTGAGCACCGGCTCGGAGGAGTTGGAGGTGGTCTGCGGCGCGCCCAACGTGGCTGCCGGGCAGAAGATCTGCTTCGCCAAAGTTGGGGCCAATATCTACAACACCCACAGCGAACGGCACGAAACCCTGGAGGCCGCCAAGATACGAGGCATCGAGTCCCAGGGGATGATCTGTTCCGCCGTCGAGTTGGGTCTTGGCGACGACCACTCGGGCATCATCGTGCTGCCCGACGACGCGCCCACCGGAGCCCCGCTGGACGATTATCTGGGCGACACCGTCTTGGAACTGGAACTCACTCCCAACCGTTTGGACTGCCTTTCAGTCCTGGGCGTGGCCCACGAAGTGGCGGCCCTGACTGGGAAGAAGGTCCAAGAGCCAGAGGCAAACTACGAGGAATCGGGCGTGCCCATCGCGGAGTTGGTCAACATCAGCGTGGCCTCCCCGGAGCTTTGCCGCCGCTACACCGCCAGCCTGTTGCTAGGCGTTAAGATAGGCCCTTCTCCGCAGTGGCTGCAGGACCGGTTGACCCGGGCGGGACTAAGGCCGATCAACAATGTGGTCGATGTCACCAACTTTGTGATGCTGGAGTACAACCAGCCGCTGCACTCCTTTGACTATGACCTGATCAAAGACGCCACGGTCATTGTTCGGCGGGCACGGCCGGGAGAGTTATTGACCACCCTGGACGGCGTGGAGCGCAAGTTGACCGCTGAGAACTTGGTCATTGCCGACGCCAACGACGCCATCGGCCTGGGCGGGGTTATCGGCGGCGCCGAAAGCGAGATCAGCGAGGGCACGGTGAACGTGCTTCTGGAATCGGCGACGTTCAACGGGGCCAACAACCGGGAGACCGCCCAGTCCTTGGGACTGCGCACCGAGGCCACCCTGCGGTTCGAGAAGGGGCTTCGCCCGGAATTGGCGCCGATTGCCTTGCGCCGGGCCACCGCTCTGATCCATGAAGTCGCCGGTGGGACCGTGGCGCCCGGCATCGTGGATGTTCTGTCAGACGAGGGCGCCGATGCCCCGGTGGTGATGCTGACCAGCGATAAGATCAAGCGGTTGCTGGGCATGGAAGTGGACCTTGAGCGGGTCCAGGGAATCATGGATGCTCTGGGTTTCATTTGGGAGTCCGCCGGGGATTCTGGACTGAAGGTCACGGTCCCCTACTGGCGAAACGATATCAATATCGAAGAGGACCTGGTCGAGGAAGTGGTGCGGACCATCGGTTACGATTCCGTCCCCACCACCATGATCTCCAGTCCCATCCCGGTCCAACAGCCCGCGCCGGTCATGGTGCTCCGCGACCAGATCAAGGACCTGCTGGCGGCCGCGGGGATCCAAGAGGTGATCAACTATCCGTTGGTAACGCTGCAGCAGTTGGAACAGGTCGAACAGCTAGACGCTGCGGCCTTGCCCCTGCGGGTGTCCAACCCGTTGAGCTCCGACCGCGAGTATCTTCGCACCACGCTGCGGGCCAGCTTGCTGGCTACTCTGGCCGCGAACCAAGGCCACGGCGCCGGGCCGTTCCGCATGTTCGAGGCCGGTAGGGTATTTTGGCCGCGCAACGGAGACCTACCCGAAGAACGGGAGACCGTCGCCGGAGTGCTGGCCGGACTCCGCCATGAACCTTCGTGGCTGGAAGACGACAGCCTGCTGGACTTTTACGACGCCAAAGGAGTCGTAGAGTTGGTGCTGGACCGCTTGGGTGTGGCCGCAACCTACGAACCCATCGACGACCCGGGATTCCATCCGGGAAGGTGCGCAGTCATCAAGGCTTCGGAGGCGGTGCTCGGCATGGTCGGCGAAGTCCACCCGGTGGTCATGGAACGCTTGGGTTTGGATTCGCCGCAAGTAGCCGTCTTTGAGCTTTACCTTGAGCCCGTTCTGGCCGCCATGCCATCATCGCAGCAGCAGTTCGAGCCATTACCCAGATATCCCTCCGCCACCCGCGACCTGGCGCTGGTGATGCCCTCGGATGTCGAAGCCGCGCGGGTGACGCAGTTGATACTGCGCCACGAGGACGTGGACCGCGCAGAATTGTTCGATATCTACGCCGGCGAAAACATCGCCGAAGGCGCCAAATCGCTGGCAATTCACGTATACTTTCAAGCCAAGGACCGGACCCTGACCAACGAAGAGGTCAACCGCTCCTTGGACGGGCTTCTACGGACCCTGGAAAGGGAATTAAACGCAAAGCTGAGGGCCTAACGAGCCCTGTAGCTCAGGCCAAATTGCAAAAGACATATGACTAGTCACAATCGCGGTCAACATCATGACAAGGGGCACGCCCCCTCCCATTCCCACGGCCATGGCCATGCCCAGGAAGACATGCTCAGTGTTGAGCAGGCGTACGAACGGGTGATGGCCAGCTTCCGGACATTGGAGGCCGAAGAAAAGCCCTTGCTGGAATGCATGGGACAGGTGTTGGCTGAGGACATAAACTCACCCCTGGCCCTTCCTCCGTTGGCCAACTCAGGCATGGACGGGTACGCCCTCCGCCACAGCGACATCGCCGGAGCCTCCCAGGAGAACCCCAGCAACTTGGATGTCATTGGCATCGTGGCGGCCGGTCAGATGCCTGATAAGACGGTCGTTCCCGGCACGGCCGTGCGAATCATGACCGGAGCGCCGGTGCCCGACGGCGCCGACACGGTGGTGCCCTTCGAGGAAACCGACGAGGTGCAGCGAAAGCGGGAAGGGAAACCACTGGACCAGGTGGCCATCTATGCCGACATGCCCCCGGGCTGCAACGTGCGCCCCGCCGGCGAGGATGTCAGTAAGGGCGCTTTGGTATTGGAGAAAGGCGCCGTGGTGCGGGCCGCCGAAATCGGGGTCATCGCCTCTTTGGGGATCGACAAGGTTATGGTCATACGCCGCCCGGTGGTGGCGGTTTTGGCCACCGGGGACGAACTGGAGAACACCGGCACTCCATTGTCCGGCGGCAAGATCTACGATTCGAACAGCTTCAGCGTCGCGGCATCGGTGGTGGCCAGTGGCGGCATTCCCAAGATACTGGGCATCGCCCGGGACAATCTGGCGGACCTGAACGCCAAGTTGGAAGCCACCGCGGGCGCCGATCTGGTGGTCACTTCGGCGGGTGTTTCCAAGGGTGATTATGATATCGTGAAAGATGTGCTCAACGAGAGGGGCGAGATGAACTTTTGGTCGGTGCGGATGCGCCCCGCCAAACCCTTGGCGTTTGGGCACTTGAACAGCGCCGACGGAAAGAACATCCCCCTCCTGGGCCTGCCGGGCAACCCGGTGAGCGCGATGGTGGCCTTTGAGATGTTCGCCAGGCCGGCGATCCGAACTATGTTGGGCAGGGCGAAGATTCACCGGCCGGTGGTTGAAGGTGTGCTCACCGGCCCGATCCGAAACGAAGATGGACGCCGGGTATATGCTAGGGTGGAGGTGGAATTCAAAAACGGGATCTACCACGCCACTCCGACCGGTCCCCAGGGCTCCAATATCCTTACTTCCATGTCCAGAGCCAACGGTCTGGCCATATGCCCCGAGGACTTGCCGGGCAAGGATGCAGGCGAACAGGTACAGATCATCATGTTGGATTGGAACGAAGAGGTGCAAGTATGACGACGCAAGAACCCGACGCCGAAGAACTGGTAGAAGAACAACCGGAAAAAGAAAACCCTTTGTTTCTGATCAGTGTCGACCGGTTGAAAAAATTGGACCGGTCTCCGGTGCATCTGGTTGCTGGAAGGCTGACCGACTCCAGCCCGTCCAAGTCAAAGGCGATCAGTGAGATGGGCGATGTGAAGGCCCTGATTCGCGAGATATCGCAGAATTACAAGAACGACTCCAACTTCATCCGGTCGGACATGCCGGTTCAAGAGATCGTATTCCGTACCTTGCTGGCCCGGAACAACCGGCCCATGTCGCTAACAGACCTGCATTACGAGCTCACGGAGCGCTGGGCCACGCCCATCCGGCCCATCGTAATAACCGAGGAACGCCTCCTCCGCATCCTGGACACCGACACCTATTACGGGTTCGCAAGAAAGTAGATGAGCGGTTTTCGGCCGGAAATGTAGAACCAGGCCACTTAATGCGCAGCACAAAAAGACCGGGGTGTGAATCCACACCCCGGTCTTTTTATGACCTATGTTAAGCGGTCTAGGCGGTGGCCAGTTGCTCCTTGGCAACTTCTATCAGCTTGCTGAAAGCGTCGGTATCCTGAACGGCTAGATCGGCCAGGATCTTGCGGTCTAATTCCACCCCCGCCAGCTTCAGGCCGTGCATGAACTGGCTGTAAGTGGTGCCGGCTTCGCGGCAGCCTGCGCCGATGCGGATGATCCACAGCCGGCGGAAGTCGCCCTTGCGCTCACGGCGATGCCGGTAGGAGTAGGCCCAGGCGTGCATGACCGCTTCCTTGGCCCATTTATAGCTGCGGGATGAAGACCCGTAATAGCCTTTGGCTGCTTTTAGTATCTTTTTGTGGCGGGCGTGTTTAGTAACGCCACGTTTGACTCTAGGCAAGGGATAATCTCCGGTGTGGGGTTACTTGCTTACCCGTAGGGAAGCATCCTGTGCAGACGCTTGAAGTCCGCACTATCTACCGCCAACTTGTCGGCGTATTTCCTAGTGACTTTGGTGGGCTTCTTGCGCCTCAGGTGGCTGCTCATGCGCTTGCGGCGCATCAGTTTACCGGTGGCTGTGATGTGTATGCGGGCCTTGGCCCCTTTATGTGTCTTAAGTTTTGGCATCAGCCAGTTCTTCTACTTGGTCCTGTTTATTCCCTTCTTTTGAGTCTTCTGGGGCGGCTTCCGCAACCTTCTCCGTCTTGGGGAGGGCCGGAATCAGCACCATGGACAACGCCCGGCCTTCCATGGTCGGTGGGCGCTCCAAACGCACTAGATCTTTCAATTCGTCGGCCACCCGCTTCAGGACCGAAAGGCCCAACTGTTGGTGGGCGGCCTCCCGTCCGCGGAAACGGACGGTGAGCTTGACCTTGGACCCGTCGCCGATGAACTCGCGAATCTTGCGGGTCTTGGCGTCCAGGTCATGGGACCCAATATTGGGCCGGAAGCGCACCTCTTTCTGCTCGGTGCTTCTCTGGCCCTTCTTGGATTCGCGTTCTTTCTTCGAGGTGAGATATAGGAGTTTGCCGTAGTCCAGTAGCCTGCAGACAGGGGGATCGGAGTTGGAAGCCACCTCAACCAAGTCCACATCGGCGTCGCGCGCGAGTTGGAGCGCACGGGCGAGGTCCATCACACCGAGCTGGGCCCCATCGTCGCCGATGACTCTTACACTGGGGCTGGTTATCCGCTCGTTGACCCGATATTGTCTAGCTATACTCTGGTACCTCCGATAAAATCCTCATCATTTACGTGAAAGATAGACGGATTCACTCTAGCATACCCCCTATGGGACGTCAAACAGAATCCAGCATTCCCCAGGTCAGCCTAGAGCGTGCGTCCGTACCGTTGCAGTAGGCGGTAAAGCGCGCCCGCCCCAAAGTTGATGGCGTCCACCGGCACACGCTCATTCGGGCCATGGACCGCCGCGGCGAAATCCAGCGACTTTGGCAGCAACATTGGAAGAAATCCGTAAGTTTGGATGCCAAGCCGAGCAAATAGCCTTCCATCGGTCGCCGCGGGCATGAGCATTGGCACGGGGATACCCTCCGGGTCGCTTTCCTTCAACACGCTGCTCAATGTGTCGAACAGGCCCAAGTCGGGCCGCTCGGGCCCCGGGTCATGACTCAGGACCTCGATTGTGGCGTCGGTCCCAGTGATTTCAGTTAATTCGGATACCAACTGCTCTGGGCCGATGTTGGGCAGCAGCCGGCCGTCCAAGTCGACGGACACCTCGCTGGGCACGACGTTGATCTGCTCGCCCCCGCGCACCAACGTGGGATTGACCGTATTTCGAAATAGCGGGCCGAAGGTGCGCCCTCGGGCTCCCAAGAGCCTGAGGGCGAGGGCTGTGAAACGAGGATTGAGCAAGGCCGCCATCCCGATGCGGGCCGGTGGGGCCAGGTGTCTGCCGATGGCCTGAAACATCATTCGGGCCTCGGGCGTCACGTGGGTTGGCAGTTGGTGGGACTGGACCTGCTGCAGGAATCGGGCCAGGGCGGTCATCGGGTTGTCGCGCTGGGTCAGGGAAGCATGGCCGCCGGCGCCCTTGAACGTGACCCGAAGGTGGCACACCTGCTTCTCGGCGACCATTATGGGGTAGAACCGCCGCCGGCCCAGGTTGAAACTGAACCCGCCGAACTCGCCGATGGCGTATCTGATTCCCTGAAATTGCTCCGGATGTTCCTCGACTAGGTACCGGGCTCCTTGGTTTCCGCCCGACTCCTCGTCACAGACCAGGGCCAGCACTATATCGCCGGCGGGGGTCATTCCATCGGCCTTGGCCCGCGTTACGGCGTAGAGCATCATGGCGATGCCGCCTTTCATGTCCAGAGAGCCCCGGCCCCAGAGGTATCCGTCCACCAAGTCGCCACCGAAGGGCGGTTGCTGCCAACCGGCTGGGTCCGCGGGCACGACGTCAACGTGGCCTTGGAGCAGCAAAGGCGCCGCGCTGCCGTCGCCGGGTAGGCGGGCTATCAGGTTGGGACGGCCGGGCGTTTTGGCGAAGATTTGGTTCTGGATGCCTGCGCCGTCCAGCAGCGCCTTGATGTGTGCGATGCACTCGCCTTCGTTGCCCGGTGGGTTGGTGGTGTCGAAACGCACCAACCGTTGGGTCAACGCAACGGGGTCCAAGTAAACAGACTCGGGAGAGGGGGTGGAGGACACGTTTTTTCCGGTCAATTGAGCGTGAGGCGGTCCGGCCGCTATTCGTCGTCCGGGTCGTCGTCGAGGTCCAGGTCCAGATCGGAATCGAGGTCCACGCTTGAACCCAAGCCCTGCAGAAACTCTTCCACCATGGGGGAAAGAGGGGTGAACGAGGAGGCGCCTTCACCGTTCTCCCGGTCATAACGCTCTTCGAGCCGCTCCAGTAGACCGGCAACCTCCGACGTGTCTGAGACGATATTCTGCAGGGATGCGTATTGTTGGCGTCCCCGTTCCGGGTCCGCCAGGCGGCTGGGCAGTCCATAAAGGGTGCACAGGATCTCCATCAGCCTTGCGGTCCCGGTGAAGTCCTCTTCAACCTGAAAGTATTGAGGTAGATGGACAACAAAGATGCGGGTCTCAACGCCCATCTCCTCCAGCGTATTGGAAACGAGATAGGTGATCGTGGTTGGCCCTTCGTAATTGCTAGGGCGCACGCCAACCAACTTGTATTCGTCTTCGTTATCAGCGTCCAACGTGCCCCCGGAGACCAATAGTTGGCGGGTGTGGGGCACCATGTCGTACATGGCGCCAATCATGGAATACCGCTTGACACCGAAATACTTGAGTACCTCAATCACGGAATCGGTGAAGTCCTCACCGTAGAGATGGGGCTCCAGCAGGTGGAGGGTGATGAGGTCGGGGCCGTGTTCCCGGACGCAGGCGCTGATCGTGGTGGACGGGATGTTGTACTCCCTCACGCCCTGATTCAGGACCGATTTGGGACGGTAACGTGTGAAGTCATAATAGCGCCCCGGTCTTACCAAGCGCCCGATCTCTTTGGACTCGAGATGACGCTCCAAACGCCTCAAGGTCAACGTCCCGACGTTTCCCACGTCGATCCAAGGCCTGAGGACCGCCAATACATGGGGGTCTTTAAGCTCTGGTAGAGGCTCTGGGAATTCGAAATCACCGATGCGCATGCTTCTAGTTTGACAGTGGAGATTTGGATTTACAAGTGTAGGCCATCCGGCCTGCTGTAATATTCGGCCCAGGCCTTTTCCAGCTAGGGCGGCGTGCGCTCGAAACCAAAATTTTGATATCATACGTACCTAAAGAATGGGGTGGTTGTAAGGCCGGACCTAACTGGAATCTCCCGAAAACCGCGGCGTCTGAGGACCGATGCATCGGCGGTCCAAAAAATCACCTCCAAGAAGGGCGAATGCCGACCATTTACCCGGCGGTCATGACCGCCATCGTGGCTACTTTGCTCATCGCTGCCTGCGGCGGCGATACGGCCACGCCCACCATAGCGCCCCCGCAAACCGAAAAAACCGAGGTTGCTCAAGCGGCGCCTGCTCCGCCCCTTTGGCGCTACGTGAACAGCGGCTGGGTTTCGCCGCTGAACCAGCAGTCAGCCAACGCGTTCTCCAGGGAATTGAGGGTGGCTGTGATCACCACTGCCCAGGAGTTGGAGGAGTTCAACCGGACCGTGATCAGCAAGCGCACCAACGGGTCAGGAGTCACTCTGAGCCGTGCCGAGTTTCCCGGTTCGGTGGTCCTGGTGGCTTATCTCTTGTGGCTGCCGGTCCAGGGCGACCCTTTGTCGGTGGTGGGGCTGGAGATCGATGGAAACCGGGCCGTGGTTGACCTGGAACTGGATGAAGACGCGCAAGGCCGTGAATATCCCTATCTCTATGCTCCCATGACCATGGTGACCGTGGACCGAGATCAGTTCCCGGCCGAAGGGCCGGTGTCGTTTGAATTCAGGTTGGACGGCGAACTCCAGGTTACGCTGACGGACACGCTGCAATAGAGCCACTCACCGCGAGCGGATGAGAAGGCTCACGATGAACGGGTGCGGATGAGCGGTGGCGTGTATTTTTAGGGCTGGTTTACGCGTGTAGGGGCGTCCCGATGCATCGGGACGCCCCTACCTTTGGGTAGCGTTGCCCTATCCAGAGGTTTTTGCGAATGGTCCCTACTCAGGGAGTTCGGCGACCATGCCTTCGGCCAGCTCCACGTCCACAGTCATCAGGACCTGGGCCACCAGGAGGTAGTGTCCGACCAGCACGGCCAGGTGCAGCGTGTCCTGCTCGCCGAAGCGGTCTACCAGCGCTTTGTAGGTGGCGTCGCTAACCTTGTGGTCGCGCAGCAGCTCGTGGACATAACCCACGAGCAGGGCTTCGTCTCCCGAAAGCCCGGCGGGCGCGGTGCCGTCGGCGACGGCCTTGATGGTCTCATCGGAGACGCCGGCGGCCCGGGCCAACTTGGCGTGGGCCGAGAATTCGTACTGGGAATGCATCTCCTTGGCCGTGGCGATGATGACCATCTCCTTCAGGTTCTCGGGGATGGTGAACTCGTAGCGGACGAAGGCCCCGGTGTCGGCCACGCGGGCGGCCAGCTTGGGACTGTGGAGCAGAACGCCGTAGGGTCCGCGGATGCTGCCCCGGGTGCCTACGATGGAGTCCCAGTATTGATGGTCTTCAGCGGCCAGTTGGTCGCGGGTTACGGCTGATAGTCTAGCCATTTGGTTTCTCCTTGTGGATTTTGTTGGTTGCGATTGGTAGCGTAGAGGCGTGGCATTGCCGTGGCCCTACGCATCAGGTTTTAGCCCTTTTTTACGGCGGGGACGGGGTTGCCTGGGATGTTTACTTTGACCGAGCCCAGGTGGTTGCGGCTGGTGAAGTAGAGGGTCTTCCAGTCGTCGCCGCCAAAGGCCAGGTTGGTGGTCGCGGTGGCGCCGTGCTTGATCATTCCCAGCTTCTTGCCAGAGGGGTCCATTATGTAGAGGCCGCCTGATCCGCCGCAGTAGATGTTGCCCTCGATGTCCACCTTCATTCCGTCGGGTACGCCTGACTCGCCGCCGGTGAGGTCGGCCAGCACCTTGTCGCTCTGCTTGGCCAGGGTGCCGTTGGGCATTACCTCGAAGGAGCGGATGTGACCCCGTCTAGAGTCGTTGATGTAAAGGATGCTCTCATCGGGAGAGAACATCAGCCCGTTGGGAACGATGAAATCGGCGATCAACAAGGTGATTGTCCCTAGGTCGGCGCTGACCCGGTAGACGCCCGAGAAGGTCAGGTCCCATTCCTCCGCGGGGTTGGGACTGGTCCAGGGGTCGGTGAAGTAGATGCTGCCGTCCGATTTCACGACCACGTCGTTGGGGCGGTTCAGCCGGCGTCCCTGGAAGCTGCTGGCGATGACCGTGACGCTGCCGTCCGCCTCCTGGCGGGCTACTCGGCGGCTATCGTGCTCCGCGGACACCAGGCGGCCCTGCAGGTCGCGGGTTAGGCCGTTGGCCCGGTTGGTGGGCTCTTGGAAGACGGTGGTGTCCCCGCCTGGAGTGTGCTTCATCCTCCGGTTGTTGTGGATGTCGCTAAACAGCAGGTAGCCGCCCTCTTTCCACCAGAGCGGCCCTTCAGCCGGGCCTTGGTCGCCGCCGAAGCCATCGGCCAACTCCAGGATGGGCTCGCCGGTGGTTATGATCTTCGACAGTTCCGGGGCAAACTGCTCTATGGGCATGTTCCCCTCCTATTGAATCGTGTTTTTACGGCGTGGTTGCTAGCTGTGGTGCTGAAATCACTGGGGAATTATAATACGAAATCCCGGCGTGGGCGCCGGGCCTCTTTCGCCGGCGGTCAGGCGAGCTTGACTGGGCTCGCCGGGTGAACTATTCTCCCCCTGATCTGGCGGAGGCCAGAATGAATCTGTGATTCAATCGTTTAGGGAGGCGCGCCATGGCCCTGAAGCTAAACCACGTCCATCTGAAGACACCAGACCCTCAAAAGACCGCGCAGTTCTACATCGACACCTTGGGCGCGACCAAGATCGCAGATGTCGGGGACATCGGAGTGCGCTTGGACTTGCACGGACTGACATTGAACGTGACCAAGCACATCGAGTCCCAGACCAGGGAACAGAAATACGGAATAGAGCACATCGCCATCGACACCGACGACATTCAAGGCATGATTGACAGCCTGAATGCCAACGGCGCCAAGATCTTGGAGGAGACCTCGATATCCGGAGACCGGCGGGTGGTGTTCTTCGAGGGTCCCGATGGCGTGCAACTCGAGTTCATCGAGAATAAATAACCAGGACCAGCACTCAGACGCGCTAGGAGCAGCAGCATGATCTATGAGTCACGGATCTACAAAGCCGTGCCTGGCAAATTGCCGGTGATCAACGCCCGGTTCGCCAATCACACCATAGGATTCTTCGAAGAGTTCGACATCGGCATGGTCGGTTTCTGGAACGATGAGATCGGCGCCAGCAACCAGCTCACCTACATACTCAGCTTCGACAGCATGGCCGACCGGGAGCAGAAATGGGCGGCCTTCGGGGCCCATAAACCGTGGCAGGAAGTGCGGGCTGAGACCGAGAAAGACGGTCCATTGGTCGCTCAAGTGATCAATTCGTTCATGAGCTTGACCCCATACTCGCCTCAGCCGTCATTCAAGACCACATTGCAAGAGAAACGGGTCTACGAGGCCATGCCCGGCAAGCTCCCCGACCTGCACAACCGGTTCGCCAACCACACCATGGGCCTGTTTGAGAAGCACGGTATCGAGAACGTGGCCTACTGGACCGAAGACGTGGGCACCAGCAACCGGCTGGTCTACATGCTCGGCTACCCCGACTTAGCGGCCAGGGAAAAGGGCTGGGCCGGCTTCCAGGCGGACCCAGACTGGCAGAAAGCCAGGGTCGCCTCTGAGGAGAACGGAGCGTTGGTCCGGGTGTCCAAGCACTCGATCCTGCGCCTAACTGACTACTCGCCAAGGTAACCGCCAGGCATCAGCCAGAGTTTTATTCGCCGGCCTGGGCCTCTTGAGGTCCGGGCCGTTGTGGATTCTGGGAAATTTACTACCGAGGACCACCTAACGTGGACATAGACAAGATACGAAGCCAAATACCCGTGTTGGACCACACGGTTTACATGAACACCGGGTGGTCGGGTCCGCCGCCCCGAAGGGTGGCCCAGGCCATGACAGACCGCATCGAACTGGAGCTGGAACAGGGGCCGACGACGCCCGGTGTCTACGAATCGGGCAAGGAGATAGAAGAGCAGGCACTGGAAGCCGCAGCGCGAATCTTCAATGCCACAGTTGAGGAGGTCTTGGTCACGCGCAACACCACAGAGGGTCTCAATATAGTGCTCAGCGGGCTGGACTGGGACCGGGGCGACGAGATCATAATCTGCGACATGGAGCATGGCTCCGTGATCGCCCCCGCACAACTCATTGGGCAGCGCCATGGGGTGGGCGTGAAGGTGGTGGACCTGGAGGTTCACGATTCCAGCGAGACCATCGTCACCAAGATTGAAGCGGCGTTCACCCCCAAGACGCGCATGGTCTTCATCAGCCACATCCTGTACTCCACGGGCCGGCGCATGCCGGCTGAGGCGATCGGGCGGATGGCCAAGGACCGGGGGGTCCTGCTACTGCTGGACGGGGCCCAGGCTGGTGGCCATATCGAACTCGATATGGCCAGTTCACCCTTTGATTTCTACTCCATACCCGGCCAGAAATGGATGTTGGGCTACGAGGGCTCTGGGGCTCTGTACATTCGCCGCGAGCATCTGGAGCGGATCCATCCGGCCCACACCGGAGGCCGGGGTATCGCTAGCCCCGCTGATGCGCATAACTTCCAGCCGATGCCCGGAACCATGGAGAAATTCCTGGGCGGCTCCGTAAGCGTGCCGGTGCAGGCGGCCTTTTTGGAATCCATCAAGTTCATCGAAGAGGCCGGCATCGGGAATATCGAAGCGCGCAACCTGGACCTGGCTGGCTCGGCCAAGGCCAAACTTTCGGAGGTGCCGGGTGTAACGGTCCTATCGCCGTCCGAGCGGCGCGAGTCTTCGGGTCTCGTCACCTTCGCAGTCGCAGGTCAGACACCCGTGTCGGTCGTTGAACGCCTGTGGCAGGACCACCGGATCGTGGTTCGCCAAGTGGGTCACCCCGAGGGTGTCCGTGTCTCCCTCCATTTCTTCAACACCGAAGAAGAAGTGGACCTCCTGGTCGGCGGCGTCCGCGGGTTGGCCTAACAATACCCCGCCCTCGGCGTGTGACCGCAGAGCAAGAACTATTTCTGCGGCGAATTATGTCTGCAGCGTGCCCGGCGGATAGTGTTCCAGCCACCAGCGGGCAATCTCATCTCTCCGGGCGAACCAAACGCCGGGGAAGTCTTTGGTGTAGTTCAGGAACCGCTCGACGGCCCGGGAACGGGCGGGGCGGCCTGCGATGCGGCAATGGAGCCCAACCGACATCATCTTGGGGCGGGTTTCTCCCTCTTGGTAGAGGCAATCAAAGGCCTCATGCAGATACTCGTAGAAATCGTTGATGCTGACCAGGCCGCCGCGCCAGAACCGGGCGTCGTTGGTCTCCATGCTATAGGGGACCACCAGCCAGGGCTTGCCCCGCGCCTCGACATAATATGGCAGGTCATCGTTCAGGCCCGCGCTGTCGTAGATGAATCCCCCCTCGTCGACCACCAGGTCTCTGGTGTTCAGGCTGGGGCCGTAGCGGGTGAACCAACCCACCGGGCGCTCTCCGGTGGTGCGCTCCAAGGAGGCCACGGTCTTGGCGATGGCCTCCCGCTCGGCGTCGATGTCTTTCAGGTGGTATTCCTCCCACCGGTACCCATGGCCGCAGACCTCATGACCCTGGGCGGTGATCTCCCGGGCGACCTCCGGGTTGCGTTCCAGGGCCAGGGCGCAGGAGAAGAACGTGGACTTGACCCCGTGGCGCTGGAACATGTCCAGCAACCGCCAGACGCCCACCCGGCTTCCATACTCGAAGAACGATTCGTTGTTCAGGTCGCGGTCCTGGGGCGGAACGGGCGACGGGACTTCGCTGTTGGTCTCGTGATGGGGGTCGCCGTCCAGTGTCGAATATTCCGCGCCCTCCTCGTAGTTGACCACCAAAGACACGGCGATCCGCGCTCCGCCGGGCCACTCTATCTGGGGAACGTTCTTCCCGTAACCGATCAGGTCACGCTGCATGTGGAAACCTCCTGTCTCGCCTTCCCGTTCATTATCACCGATACGGGCTCGCGTTCGAAAAACAGGGCCATTATATATTAGGGCCCGGCGGCCGCCACGGCGCCGGGCCTGTGCCCCCACCTGTGATAGAATCGGTCACGCTTTCAGACCGGCCTCGCCCAAGGTGCGCCTTGACTAACCCGATCACACCCGACCTGGTTTACCAAATCAAAACGGCCGTGGACCCGGCCCTGTCACCGGATGGCACGTCGCTGGCCTACACCCTGGGCTGGGTTGACGACGAGAGACTGGAAAGCCGCTCCCGGATAATGGTGATGGAACTGGGGACGGGGCTGTGCAAAGAGTTCACCCGAGGGGAGAAGGACTCGGCGCCCAAGTTCTCCCCAGATGGCCTTCAGTTGGCGTTCTTGCGTTCGGACGATGGCGGCCCCGCTCAGGTCTGGGCGATGGCGGCGGACGGTGGAGAGGCGCGGCAGTTGACCCAAGCGGCCAAAGGCGTGTTCGATTACGCCTGGTCGCCCGACGGGAAGCGATTGGCGGTTTGCGCCGATGTCGACCCGAAGGATGGCGACGCTACGGCAGGGCCGGAGGGTGTGCCGCAGGTTACGGTGGTGCGGCGGGTGCGCTACCGCTACGACACCCTTGGCTGGCGGGGCGACGCCCACTTTCACCTGTCCGTGTTGGACCTGGAAAGCGGAGAGACCCGCCAGATCACCGACGGCGATTGGGACGACACCGCCCCGGTCTGGTCTCCCGACGGTTCCCAGATCGCCTTTATGTCGGGCCGCCGCGACGACCGGGATTTTCTGGCCCTGAGCGAGGTGTACGCGGTACCCGTGTCCGGAGGAGAGCCCAAGTTACTTTCTGATGGGCTCTTCAGCGTTGGGGCTCTGACCTGGTCGCCGGATGGGCGGCAGCTGGCGGTTGTGGGGTCGGACGCCCCAGAAGGCATGGTGCTATGGCAGGGGTGGCTGTACGTCTTGGAGGACGGGAAAGAACCCCGGAGGCTGACCGACGACACAATCAAGCCCTATCTGGGGTTCCCGCAGGTGATGCGCCCGGCCACGCTGCGCTGGACGGACGAAGGCCGGATATTATATCTGGGGGAGCGAAAAGGGGAGTCGTTCCTTTTTCAGACTCCCTCCGAGGGTGGGCCAAGCGAGAGCATCTGGGGAGGCTCCTGTCTCGCCACCGGATTGTCTTTCGACCAAGGAGCAGCCCAGGCAGTGGTGGCGGCTTCATTCGCCGGATCGCCCGGTGACCTCTTCCAGATCGACCTGACCGCGGGCCGGTCCAAGCAGTTGTCAGACCACAACAGCGCATACTTGAAGGAGCATCCGGCGGCGCGGCTGGAGAAATTTTCTATTGAACGGGCCGGGTTCGAGATCGAGTGCCGGTTGTTCTTCCCGCCTGAGTTTGACGCCGGTTTGACCTACCCGTTGGTGCTGGACATACACGGCGGTCCCAACGGGGCTTTTTACGACTCTTTCGTCCCGGCCCAACAGGTCCTGGCCACGGCGGGATATCTGGTCTTGGCGGTTAACCCCCGGGGCTCATCCACCTACGGCGCGGACTTCATGATGTCGGTGCTCGGCGACTGGGGCGGTGAGGACTACGAGGACTTGATGGCGGCGGTCGACGAACTTTGCCGGCGCCCCTACGTGGACCCCGGGAGGTTGGGTGTCCACGGCTACAGCTACGGAGGATATATGACCAGTTGGGCGGTGGGGCACACCAGCCGCTTCAAGGCCGCAGTAGTCGGGGCGCCCTGCATCAACCTGCACAGCATGTACGGCACGTCCGATATTGGGATAAGCTTTGGCGAGGCCCAATGGGGCGGGTCCATCGCCGATGCTGCGGGA
>JADFPD010000148.1 GCA_022562475.1 Chloroflexota bacterium
ATCCTGGGGCTGGTGCTGGCGGGCTGGGGTTCGGCCAATAAATACGGAACTTTGGGCGGACTTAGAGCGGCGGCCCAACTCATCAGTTACGAGATAACGATCATCATGGTGGCCATCTCGGTGGGGATGCTGGCCCAGTCGCTGGACATGCGGGAGATCGTCAACCAGCAGGACGACTACATATTCTTCTTGGTCCAACCTCTGGGGCTGGTGATCTTCTTCATTGCCGGACTGGCCGAGGTCGGCCGGACTCCCTTCGATATCTACTTCGCCGAGTCCGAGATCGTCGGAGGACCCTTCGTTGAATACAGCGGGGCCCACTGGTCGGTATTCTTTCTGGCCGAATATATCAACACGTTCGCCATCGCGGCGCTCACCGTGATCCTATTCTTCGGCGGCTGGTCCGGCCCTGGGTTATCCGGCGACTGGGGGATCATCTGGTTTCTGTTCAAGGTCTACCTAGTCATCATGGTGATATTCTGGGTACGTGGCACCTTCCCGAGACTCCGAATCGACCAACTGATGGCCTTCGCCTGGAAGGTCATGGTGCCGCTGTCGTTCCTTTTAGTCGTCATGACCGCCGTGTACCAGTTCTACGGATGGCCGGCCTGGTCCCTCACCGCCATGTCTTTGGCCGGCCTATTGGTGGTCGGTTACTTGATCTACCAACGTATGACGGGCCCCAAACGGCTGGCGGCCGATGTGCGGAGCAGACGGGAAGCCTTAGAAGCCCAGCGCAGAGCTGCGGTCCAAGCGGAGGGGAACTAGATGTTTAACAGCCTGAAGGGTTTGGTCGTCACTCTGGTTTCCACTATGCACGGGCTGCGGGCGCCCGTCACCCGCCAATATCCGGACACCGGTAACGTTCTGACCGGAAGAGTCAGTGAGCCCACGCCGGTTAAAGACCGGTTCATGGGCTTCCCGGCCCTTACCTGGGATGGCGAGATCGGTGAGCCGTTCTGCACCAGTTGCATGGTCTGTATTCGCCAATGCCCGACCCAGTGCATGACCTCGGTGATGAAGGATAACCCGTTGCACGAAGAGGGGAAAAGCGACCGCAGAAAGATCGTGGATAGCTTCGAGATCAATCTCAACCGGTGTATACTATGCGGGATCTGCGTCGAGGTGTGTAATTTCGATGCGATCGTCATGAGCCACGAGCATGAAATGAGCACCTTTAGCCGTAACGGCGACCGGGTGGACCTGCCCGAGTTGCTGGAGATCGGCCAAAAATTCCAGAGAGAAACGGACTGGATACCGCCAACGAAGCGGGTCAAAGTCCAGAAGGGCGAGGATTCAGAGACCGCGGACGCCGCGGCTGATTCTGAGTCCCCGTAAGGAACTGGAACCAATATGCCGAAACGAGAAGACGAACGGCTGCAGTACATGTCTGGGCGTCATCCGGCGGCCTGCACCTGTCAGGACTGCACCGACCGGTTCTTGAAGAAAAAGAAGATCAAGCCCCAGAGAGTTAAGCTCGCCGCTGCTGAAAAGGTCGCTAAGCACCCGGCTGATTGCACCTGCGCGAGTTGCCGCCTGTTGGGATCTTTGGAGAACCTGCCGCAATTGGACCGAAGGCCGGTAGGATTTCTAAAGAGGCTGTTTGGGAAGAAGTAACCCTTTGGCGAACCGCCGAGTTCGCGCGAGCAATCAAGTGATCAAGGGAGCCGCCGATCTGGTGGCTCGTATTTTGGAAGGGGCGGAGCGGGGGAAAGTTTGATGGCCGGAAAAGTGATGGAAAGGCGGGGTCCGACCTTCTAGATGGCCTGGTTCATTTTCATATTGCTGGCCGTTCTGACCATCGGCGGGGCCTTGGGCGTGGTGGTCACCCGCAATGTGGTGCACGCGGCGCTGGCGTTGCTGGTCTCCCTGATCGCGGTGGCTGGTGTCTACTTGGTCCTGTTCGCCGAGTTCCTGGCCCTGGTGCAGGTGCTGATATACGGCGGGGCGATCATTATCGTGCTCCTGTTCGCCATCATGTTGACCAGAAGCTCCGATTATCCCCGCGTCACCGACAACAAACAATGGCCCCTGGCCGCCCTGGCCTCCCTGGCGTTCTTGGGCGTCTTGGCGCCGTCTTTCATCATTAACTCAGTGGAGGGGACCGAGGCCCAGAACGCCTCGTTCACCGGCATCGGTGAGTCCCTATTCACCACCTGGGCCGTTCCGTTCGAGATCGCGTCCCTAGTGCTGTTGGTGGCCCTGATCGGCGCCATAATCATCGCCCGGTCGGACGACGGCGAGGAACAGGGCTAGGCGATGGTCGATCTGGTCTATTTTCAACTCCTGAGCGCGGCCCTATTCGTCATCGGCCTCTACGGCGTGATGGCCCGCCGGTCCGCCGTGCTCATCGTGATGTCCATCGAATTGATGCTGAACGCGGTGAACATCAATCTGATCGCCGCCGCCTCTCATTTGGACGGGACCGGCAAATTCGCCAACTTTGACGGCCAATTGATCGCCATCTTCATCATCACCGTGGCCGCGGCAGAGGTCGGCTTGGCCTTGGCCATAATCCTCCGGATGTTCCGCAACAGATCAACGGTCAACGTCGATGAGATCAACATGATGAGATGGTAGACAAGGATCAGAACATGACATCCGGCTGGATGGCTGTCTGCCGGTTGGTCTTCTGATGGATTGGGCCTGGCTCATACCGGTATTCAGCTTCGCCGCCGCGCCGCTGATCGTGGTCTTTGGCAAATACCTGCCGGGGAAGGGCTCGTGGTTGTCGATCTTGGCCATTGGCGGCGGGTTCGTGGTCTTCTGGTTCGTACTCGGTTCCTGGTTGGGCGCCAACTCGGGCACTAGCGGCTGTTTCACCAGCGAGAACACCGGCTTGCTCACCTGTGACTACGAACGGAGTTGGTTCAACGCCGGTGTAGTCGGGGCCGTGGGCAGCGTCAGCCTGCATTGGGGCATCCTGATAGACCCGCTGACCATCGCCATGCTGGGCCTGGTGACCTTCGTGGCTCTGATGGTCCAGATCTATTCCTTGGCGTACATGAAAGGCGACCCACGATTCGGCTGGTACTTCGCCGTCCATTCCCTGTTCGCCGCGGCCATGCTGACCTTGGTCTTAGCCGACAACTTCCTTCTGCTCTACGTCGCTTGGGAGCTGGTGGGGATCTGCTCCTACCTGTTGATCGGTTTCTGGCACGAACGGCCCAAGGCCCGGGAAGCAGCCAAGAAGGCATTTATCGTCACCAGGATCGGAGATGTCGGTCTGCTGGTGGGCATCCTACTCATCTGGCGCGAGGTAGGCAGCTTCAGCATGCTGGACGCTTTCGAGGCGGTCCGCACCGGCGCCATGAGCGAGGGAGTGGCGACGGCATCCGCCTTACTGCTGTTCCTGGGCGCCATGGGCAAGTCGGCCCAGGTGCCCTTCCATGTTTGGCTTCCCGACGCGATGGAGGGCCCGACCCCGGTCAGCGCGTTGATCCATGCCGCGACCATGGTGATCGCGGGTGTATTTTTGGTGGCGCGTACTTTCCCCCTCTTCGAGGCCTACGACGCCGACCCGCTGATCGTGGTCTCCATAGTCGGGCTGGTGACGGCGCTGGGGGCCGCGACGATAGCCCTGGTGTCCACCGACCTGAAGCGGATACTGGCTTATTCAACCATCAGCCACTTGGGCCTCATGATGCTGTCCCTTGGCGCCTTCGGCTATACGGCGGCCATCTTCCACCTGATGGCCCATGGCTTTTCCAAGGCGCTCCTATTCCTGGGGGCCGGCAGTGTCCTGCACAGCACTGAGTTTCAGGAGACCGGCGATATGGGCGGCCTTCGAAAGGTCATGCCCGTGACCGCCATCGTCTTCTCCATCGGGGCATTGTCCCTTGGCGGCATCCCCATCCTGGCCGGTTTTTGGAGCAAAGATGAGATATTGGTGGCGGTGAGCGACAACCGCAACGTCACGTTCATCGTCCTGACCCTGTTCACGGCCCTGCTCAGCGCACTCTACATGGGCCGCGCGATGTTCCTGGTGTTCTTCGGTCCGTTGAAGGACCAGAACAGCCAAGCCCACGAATCGCCCATCGCAATGACTCTGCCCATGGTGTTGTTGGGGGTCTTGGCCTTGGGGTTTGGCCTGATCAGCTTCAACTGGCCCGGCAGCTTCGGCGGCTTCGGCACATTCCTTTTCTTCGGACACGGAGAGGGTTTCCACTTCGAGGTCTGGCTGGGCGTCCTATCCATCGTCATGGCGGTTGCGGCCTTCGTCGTTGCCTATCAGATCTATGTCCGGGGAAGCATCTCGCTGGAAGGCGTCCGGTCCCGCAACGCCGGGTTCCTGAAGGTGGTGGAGAATAAGTATTACTTCGATGAGGTCTATCAATGGACGGTGGACCGGGTGGTGTTGGTCTTCTCACGCTTTATCGCCTTCTTTGACCGGGCGATCGTCAATGACATCATGGTGAACGGCCCTGCCGATATGACGCGGCGGTTTGGCGTATTGCTTCGGCTGCATGTGACCGGTCATGTTTACAGTTATACATTGGGCATGGCCTTGGGCTCCATAGGGCTGGGCATATTCGTTTGGTTGAGGGTGGTGTAGATGACCGCTCTCTCACGTATCGAAGCATCTAACCGCGTCTCCGCCTGCCCGGCGATGGGCTGGATTTCATGAACGGTTTCGATGATGTGGCGCTGCTGCTTCTGATAGCGGTGCCCCTGTTCGGTTCGGTCGCCATGATGTTCATGCCCGGTGGCGAAAGCAGGGAGACCTGGTATTTCGCCATCTTCATCGGGGCCATATCCTTATCCCTATCCCTGGTTGTATTCGCCGTTTATGATTACGGCCTAGGCGGATTCCAATTCAACACGAGCTACGAATGGCTGCCGGGTCCGTTGGACATAAATCTGTCCCTGGGGATCGACGGCATCTCGGCCCCGATGGTGCTGCTGAACGGCATCGTTTTGTTCGGCGGTGTGATGGTCTCCCAGACCGTGAAACACCGCACCCGCGATTTCTTCGTGCTGTTGTTTGCCCTGTCGGCCGGGGTCTACGGTGTATTTGTCGCCCGCGACCTGTTCTTCCTGTTCTTTTTCTACGAACTGGCCGTCCTGCCCATGTACCTGCTCATCGGCGTGTGGGGCAGCAGCACCGATTTCGGGACCTTCCTGCGCACCAAGGAATACGGGGCCATGAAGCTGCTGATGTACCTGGTCGCCGGAAGCATCCTGGTTTGGATCGGCATCCTGGCGCTCTATGTGGAGGCTTCGGACCAGGGAGTCGCGACGTTCTCGCTTGAGGGCTTGGCCCAACTGGCCGAGAACGGG
>JADFPD010000149.1 GCA_022562475.1 Chloroflexota bacterium
GGCTGCCCTGGTTATATATCAACCTGGCCACGGCTTTCTTGGCCGCGGTGATGGTCAGCCTATTTGAAGACACTATATCTAAAGTTGTGGCCCTGGCGGTCTTCCTGCCGGTGGTCGCCAGCCAAGGCGGGATCGGCGGCACCCAGACGGTGACGTTGGTGGTGCGCAGCATGGCCCTGGGCGAGGTGCCCCGCCGGCTCGGACTGCGGCTCTTGACCAGGGAATTGGCCCTGGGGCTGATTCACGGGGTGGCTTTGGGGGTGGTGGTCGGCTTCGTGGCCTACCTCTGGAAGGGGAACTTCACGCTGGGCGTGGTATTGGGTCTGGCCATGCTGGGCAACATGCTGGTGGCCGGGATGTTCGGGGCCGGAGTGCCGCTGTTGCTCCGGCATCTCCGGATGGACCCCGCGGTTTCGTCGGCGGTGTTCGTCACCACCTTCACCGATGTTATCGGATTCGTTTTGTTCCTTGGCCTGGCGGCGATCTTCATAGACCGCCTGGTTTAAACGGCCAACACAGATTGGAGGGAATATGCCCGGACAGTTAGCCTTGGTCGGCGGCGATGAGTTCAGGCCCGGTTGCGAAGAGATGGACCGAGAGATCATGCGGGCCTCGGGCCACGACCCAGCCAAGGTAGTGGTGGTGCCGACGGCCGCGGTCACCGGGCCGGCCAAGGCCGCCAACGACGGCGCGGTCCATTTCGGCGACCTGGGCGGAGAGTCCAGCCGCCTGATGCTGCTGGAACGAAGTCACGCCGAGGACCCGGATTTCTTTGCTCCGGCAACTCTGGCCGATGTGGTCTATTTCACCGGCGGCAGTCCGGAGCACCTGCTTGAGACGGTCCGGGAGTCCCCATTCTTGGCGGCGGTTTTGGCGTCGGTGGCAGGTGGGTCGGTGCTGGCTGGTTCCAGCGCGGGGGCGATGGTCATGGGGTCCATGATGCGCGGTCCCAGGGGCGGCGGATGGGTTGAAGCCTTGGACTTGGTTCCCGGAGTTGCCGTACTACCCCACCACGAACGCCGCGACCAGGCCGAGACTTCCAAGGAACTGCAAGAATCGGCGCCCAGCGGACTGACCTTCTTGGGTATCGACGCCCGCACCGGTTGTCTGGGCACACCTGGGAGCTGGCGGGTCGTCGGCTTCGGACGGGTCACTGTCTACCAGGGCTCCGAATGGCAGACCTTCAACGCGGGAGACAAGCTGCCGGCCGGGTTCTAACCCGAATCGGTCACTCACTCTGACAAGGCCCTCGCCCCGATGCAATTCCCGTCTATCAGTCGAGCGGAATCAGTACCGCGAGTGTTTACATAAAAATACATGACTTGACAAATATTGTTTGAACATATAATCTTGCCTGCATGACGATACGATCTAAGATCTCGACGGGACCGCCGTCCCAAGACCACCTCGGTTACTGGGTTGGTAGCCTAGCATCGGCGATCGGCAAAGGAGCTGCAGTAGAGCTGGCGCCGATGGGGGTAACAACGTGCCAATGGGCCATATTGGAGGCGGCGTTCTTCGGCAACGCGAACACCCTCACAGCTTTGGCCCGGATCATCCCCGTGGACGCCGCCGGCATCAGCAGGCAACTGGACAAGCTGCAAAAAAGCGGACTGGTCCGGCGAAGACGCCTTAGGTCGGACCGGCGGACGATCAGGATTGAATTGACCGAAGCAGGTCTTGATCTGGTGCCGAAACTTGCTCCTCTGGTGTACGACAACAATCGCAAGTTCTTATCGGGTATCACAACTGCTGAGCAGGCGGCGTTCTTTGACATCATCCGGAAGATGATGCAGAACGCCGGCCCCGTTACGGAGCCGGTTACCGCTAGCCAGACCAATTAGGAGTGTCCGATTGAGCTATCTCGATACAACTTCAACCTCAGCCAAAGCGGTCCTGGTGGTCGTCTGTATCGCGTTGTTTTTTCAAGTGCTCAACGCCTCAGCGGTGGGCGTGATCTTACCTGAGATCGCCAGTGGAATATCCGCAAGCACGGTCCAGGTCGGTTGGTTGATGACCGGATTCCTATTGGTAACTGGTATCGCGATCCCATTCTATGGGCGTCTCGCTGACCGCTACGGCGCCCGCAATCTGTTCATCTTCGGCATCGCCTTGTTCTCCGTGGGGTCGTTGCTGGCGGGGATAGCGGCCAACTATCAGTTCTTGCTGGTGGTGCGAATCGTGCAAGCCATCGGTGGGGCAGCCATTCCCGGACTGGGAATGACCCTGGTTAGCCGTGCCTACGGTCCAGAGTCGAGAGGCATGGTCCTGGGAATAATAGCCGCCACGATCGGTGTTGGCTCCGCAGCCGGTCCGTTGTTGGGTGGGGTGCTTTCCGAATTGATGGGATGGCGGTCGGTATTCATCGTTACGGCGTTTGCGGCGCTAACCATTCCTTCCGCGCTGAAGGCGCTGCCGAAATCTGAGCAGCGGTTGGAAGGTAGTTTGGACCTGATCGGTGGGATCGGCCTGGGGCTGATGGTCACCGGAATCTTGCTGGTCCCATCTGAAGGCTCGCGGGCTGGCTGGACATCGAATTGGGTGATAGTGGGCGGAACATCGGCCGTGATCGGTCTGTTGACCCTCGCGGTCCGTCAGGCTTTCGCCGTTTCCCCATTTATTCATCGAGAGTTGCTGCGCAACGCGAAATATCTGGCTCTGACGGGCATGAGCTTTACAATAATGGCCGCCAACTTGGCGCCATTGATCGGGCTGCCGGTCCTGTTGGCATTCTCCCGCGGGCTGTCCTCACTGGAGATCGGTTTGGTCATGGTGCCCGGAGCGGTACTTAGCGCAGGGGGTGGACTGCTTTCGGGCCGGCTGACTGACCGCACCGGCGCCAAAATTCCGGTCCGGATCGGGTCGCTGGGGATGCTGCTGGCGCTGTTCGGTCTGTCCGCTTATTCAGGGTCTTCGCCTTGGGCCATCGCCGTATTTGCCGGACTGATGGGAGCCGGGTTTGGGTTGGTCAACACGCCGTTGGCCGCCACCATCTCACGGCTGGTTAGCGGGGAGATGCTGGCTACGGCCTTGAGCATGAATTCCATGATGTTCTTCCTGGGTGGAAGCATCGGGACCGCCCTTTTATTCGCCTTTTCAACCTCCAGCGGCTTGGCTGGAGGCTCGCTGAACCCGCTGCACTCCGGCTTGGCCGATGGCTTCAGCGATGGATTCTTGTTGTTGATGATACCGGTGCTCATTGCCTTGGGGCTTTCATTGGCGTTGCCCGCGGTTTCCAGACCAGAGATCTCGGAAGAACAGGCGCCGCTGGCGGAAGCCCAACTCATCCACCGGTGGACGCCCGATTGCTCGGTGCCCTGGCATCCAGAATGCGTGGAAACCATACCTGCCGTAGGAGACTAAAAATGACTAACATTCATCAGGAATCAGAGATGGAACAAGACCGGGAGCCCGTCCGAATGCTCGGAATATCAGGGAGTCTGCGCAAGGCATCGTTCAACACGGGACTTTTGCGCGCCGCGCAAGAGATCGTTCCGGATTGGGTCGATTTCCAGATATTCGACATCAGGGATATCCCGTTCTATGACGGGGACCTTGAGGCTGAAGGCGACCCGGCGTCCGTCGTAGCTCTCAAAGCAGCGATTCAGAACGCCGAGACGGTGATCTTCGCCACACCCGAATACAATTGGGGGACTTCGGGAGTCCTGAAGAACGCCATCGACTGGGCCTCGCGTGACCGGACGGAGGGCTCGCTCATGGGCAAACCGGTCACGATAATCGGGGCCGGTGGACGGGCCGGGACCGCCCGCGCCCAGATGCAACTGCTTGAGACCTTAGGCGAGACCGGCTCCCTGGTCATGGTGAAGCCCGGCTTGCAGGTAATGGCATTCGGCGACCAGCAATTCGATGGAGACGGCAACCTGATCGGTGAAAAAACCAGGGAGTTGCTTGCTAATCACTTAAATGCCCTGGTCAAGTGGACCATGCAGATCGTTCGCCCCCATGAATTCGTCGCCTACGCCTGCGAGATGGACACGGCAACCGCCGGAGTCTAGGAGCCAGACCCCTACTTCCTCCGCTCCCGCAAGTTTCTCGTAGACGGATTGCGTGTTGGTGGCAAGGGGCTCGGTGTTGGCGGGTTCCGGGTCCGGGCCTATGGTCATGGGGCTGTTGATGCACCGCCCCAGGGCCGGCCGTTGGGTTGAACCGATAACTTGGGTTCCTGGTATGCCATTTCGCCCCACCATGCAAAGTGCGACGACGGCCTCACTTCGGCAGAACTTCCAGAATCAGTGTGCTCGACTCACATTCAGTCCGCGAACCAGCCGAGGAGGATCAACCTTCGTATTCACTTCGGGCGGATACAAATGTCGTGATGATACCTTGATGCTATCTGGGCGCCTGTTGCCTGACCTCCGCGACCCGGGCTGCGTCTACCAGGACCAGTTCCTGCTGGGTGGACCCGCGTTCGCCGCCACAGCCGCATCCGCAGTCGTTCTTGGCGGCAGCGCATAGGCCCCCACCACAGCCGCATCCACAGTCTTGCTTCTGTTCCTGGGTGGTCACTTCTTGGACTCTGATCTGTTCAACCATAACTTGACCTCTTCTAGTTGATTCGGGGTTTCTACTTTGGCCCCTAAGCACGTACACGTCTCAGGGGAACACTCAAGGACCGTGTGGCCAGCGTCAGCTTCTTTCTGCGACACCGCGAAGTGCGCCCCCAGCCGTTGGAGGTCGTCTTTTAGGTGCCCCAGGTCAGAAATCCGCTCGTCCACCTCCGCCAGCTTGCAGTGTAGCACCTCGTGAAATCGCTCCTGGAAATCGTTGCACGACCCGGTGGTGGCCCACTCCACCAATTCTCGCACCTCGGACAGCCCCATATCCAGCGCCCTGGCCCGGCGGACCAACTCCACCCGGCGGACGTCTATATCCGAGTAGAGCCGGTATCCGGCATCACTGCGGTTGGGTGGTGGAAGTACGCCTACCTCTTCGTAGTAGCGGATAGTCTTCCGCGGGACACCCGCGAGTTCCGCCAGGCGGCCGATGGTCAATCTCTGCTCCATTAAGGACCTCCGGACTAAGCCTAGTCCTTCCATCTGCTGGAATGTCAAGCACGCGACCCGGCGTCCGTCGTAGCTCTCAAAGCAGCGATTCAGAACGCCGAGACGGTGATCTTCGCCACACCCGAATACAATTGGGGGACTTCGGGAGTCCTGAAGAACGCCATCGACTGGGCCTCGCG
>JADFPD010000072.1 GCA_022562475.1 Chloroflexota bacterium
GAACTTTCGGGACCGCTCGTGCGGGTTCCACATCGCCCTTGCGAAAGGCCTTTGCCTTCGTTCCCGATGCCTTTTCTAACTTGACGGGGATCAAGCCCAAAGAGCTTATCTTGGCTAAAGCAGCATCCTCATTCTCGGCGTCGACTTCGCCTTTGAGGCCATCGGGAACCCGGATACCTTCAGCCAGGCGTACCGGAGCATACATTGGGGCGGTACCTGCGTATGCGTGGGCGTCCCCGCCGCGGATGCCAAGCTCACCTTCGACAGCCGGCTGATCATGCAGGAGCGCACGATAAAAGGGAGCCTATATGGCTCCTCCAACCCTCGGGTCGATTTCCTAAACCTGGTGGAACTTTATTCCGCCGGCAAGCTGAAACTTGACCAGATGATCACCGGGAGATTTCCGCTGGAACGCATCAACGGGGCGTTGGAAGACCTGCGGAATGGCATCGGGGTCCGTAGCGTAATCGTTTTCGACTGATTTTTTCACCTCTCTCCATGTGAGAGCAAACAGAGCCGGAGGTATTCCATGGCATCGGACACCACTAGACTTTTACCCAAACAATTCGGTCCCCTGCAGGGCTTGCGCATCTTATCCACCGGAAGCCTCATCGCTCAGCCCTTCGCGGCAGCCATCGCGGCCGAGATGGGGGCCGAGGTGATCCAGATCGAACCGCCCAAAGGCGGAGACGCCGTATGGAGGCAGTTGGAGTTCGTTATGGAAGACGCCGATGGCGGGTCCACCTCCGCCGGTTGGGTCCAAACCCGGCGCAACAGCTTTCATACCACCTTGGACTTGGGCTCTCCCAAGGGCCAAAAGATCTTCATGGACCTGATCCCCAAGATCGACATTTGGATGGAAAGCTCGATCCCTGGGACCTACGACGCATGGGGCCTGGATGACGCCACGGTCATGGCAGCCAACCCCCGTTTGGTCGTTGCCCACGTTTCAGGGTACGGACAGGTAGGCCACCCAGATTATCTGGGCCGGGCCTCCTACGATTTCATCGGACAGGGCTTCGGCGGGCTGATGAATCTCACCGGGTTCCCGAACCCGGACCCGCCGATGAGAGCCGCGCCTTGGACCGGGGATTTTATAACCGCTCTCAATTGTCTGTGGTCGTCATTGGCCGGGTACATCCACTCGCAGAAGACCGGCAAGGGGCAGGTTATCGACCTGGCCCAGTTCGAGGCCATCCACTACCTCCTTTCCGGCACCATGGTCGCCTATTACGAGATGGGCATCAACCGCGAACGGGGTGGGAACAAAGCGGGCCTGTTTCAGCCCTATGACGTATTCCGGGCATCGGACGGATGGGTAAATATCGCCGCGATCGGTAGCCTTTTCACCCGCATCTGCGGCGTGCTCGGCCTCGATGACGTCGAGGGGAAATGGCAGATCGCCGCCACGGACACGGAGTCCGTTGAGGGCATCGAGTTCGACGCTATTCTCAGGGGTTGGGTGGAGGCGCGCACCGTGAAAGAGGTGGTGGAAATACTCAACGAGGCTAAGGTCGCCTGTTGTCCCATCATGACTCCCAAAGATATGGCCGAGGACCCACATTATCAGGCCCGCAACGTCCATATCGAGTGGGACGACCCGCAGTTGGGCCGGAAGGTGAAGGGAACCGGCGTGTTTCCCAAGTTTTCCGATACCCCCGGAGAGATCTGGCGGGGCTCGGTGGCTCTCGGGTACGACAATGACTTGGTCTTCGGCAAATTGATGGGAATGAGCGAGTCCGAGATAGCGGGCCTGGCAGAGGAAGGCGTGATTTAGCGCACCGGCCACCTTTCGCGGAGAGGTCCTTCGACAGGCTCAGGGCGAGCAGTTTCAGGATGGCGATTTCGTTCTTTCATTCTAGCGGCGGAAACGTGGGTTGATAAACTTGGGTTCCTGACTTTAAGTCAGGAACCCAAGTTAGCGAACGGACGGGCGGCCACAGGGGCGCTAGTCGTCCGCCACGGCTGGAACAGCCTCCGGAACTACATTCGGGGCATCCTGGCGTTCTTTGGCGGACCGGCCGTGAAACTCGATAACGAAGTCAGCTGCCGATCCATGACATCGCAAGATTGGCGAATACATGTGTCGATTGACGCAGAATACCGCTCCAAGCCGGCCTTGCCGGTTTCGCCGGCGAATTCAGGCATGGAGGAAAAAGATTCGCCAGGCTGATATGCTACGGTCGATCAGCTACGAAGAGAACAGACCTCGAGGTAACTTATGTCCTTTGACCTTGAACAGACCGATGAGCTTTTAAGCACAACGCGGGCAGTACGCCGCCGGCTGGATCTTGAGCGCGATGTGCCCGACGACCTGTTGCTGCGCTGCATCGAGTTAGCGGAGCAGGCTCCCTCTGGGGGAGATATTTCCAGCCGCCGTTGGTTGGTGATCCGCGACCCCGAGACCAAAAAACAACTAGCGGATCTGTACCGTGCCGCCGGCGGAAACGGCGTCATGGAGAGGGCCGAACAACACCGCGGGACCGGGCACCCCAAACAGGGCGTTTTGGAGTCCGCCGCTCATCTGGCGGCCAACTTGGAACGGGTTCCGGTGCTCGTTCTGGCCACGGTCTGGGGAGTCCATGACGGCAGCGGACGGCCTGGATTATTCGACTCGGTGATTCAAGCTGCCTGGAGTTTCTGCCTGGCGCTGCGGGCGCGGGGTCTCGGTTCGGCTTGGACCACGCTGCATCTTGGGAAGGCCAAGGAGTTCGCCGAGATTCTCGGGATCCCAGACGGCGTGACTCAGGTGGTGCTGCTCCCGGTCGCCTGGACGATCGGCACGGAATTCAAACCCGCATCGCGCCGGCCGGCATCGGAGATCGTTTGGTTCGACCGCTGGGGGTATACGAAAGAGACCCTTGGCGACGTCGAGAGCCTCATCGCCGCCGGGCCCGGTGTAACCGTGGAGATTGACATCGCCGCCCCGCCGGAGCGTGTCTGGGAATTGGCCAGCGACATCAACATCTCAGCTCGTTTCAGTAGCGAGTTCCAGGGCGCCGAGTGGATCGATGCCGACGGCCCGCGGGAAGGTGCTTCATTCATCGGCAAGAACAAGCGGACCGACGTAAACCGGGAGTGGGAGACCACATCGTACGTCGTCGCGTGTGACCCGCCCCGGGTCTTCGCCTGGAACGTGAATGACCGGGACGAGCCCAGCGCCCAATGGCGGTTCGAACTCGAAAAGATACCTGGAGGCACCAGGTTACGCCAGCGGTTAATCATCGGGCCGAGATTGTCGGCCACAGGTCACGCCATGAAAGATAACCCGGACCGGGCGCAGCAGATCCTTGCCAGCCGCCAAGAACAGCACCGCGGCAATATGGCCCTGAACCTTCAAGGGATCAAAAGTCTAGCGGAGAATGGCGCCTGAGGTCCTGAACGATAATCTTTTCGCTATTGGTATGAATTTACATTCGCACGGAAATCAGGAAATGAAACTATGCCCCCGTAGATTCAGGCCCGTCGTGGCCATTTCTTTCGCCTTATTAGCTGTACTGACCGTGGCTTGTGGCGCTGCGTCTACTGCAACGCCGACTGCGGCCACGATTGTGCCGGCTCCGACTTCAGCCCAAGCGGCGATTGCAACTGCTACGCCTACTCCGCCGCCGGTCGCCGCTCAAACCGCTGTTCAAATTACCGGCAAAGTTGGCCCAGTGTTCATCCAACTCACCGATCCCCTTGATGAACCCCAGTTCTATTGCTTGGATGTGCCCGGCGCCGGTACCGCCGTCAGATTGGACAGCCCCCTACAGGCCCACACCTGCAAACCGTTGCGAACCGCCGAAGATGAACTATTTACCTTTAATCACCCCAACGACGGACAGATCTACATGGAGGCCTACGACCTGTGTGTTGAGGCCACTGGATCTGCGGCCGGGTCTACCGTCGGCCTTGCGGTTTGCTCAGACTCGCCGAATCAGCGGTTCGCCATAGAGGATGGTGCGATTCGGCTTGCCAGCGGTGGCCCGACAGGTTTGTGTTTAGCGGTAGACCCTGGGGATGGCATACCAACCGGCGGACCCAGCCACCTCCGCAGGGACCTCACCCTGGAGAGTTGTGATTCCATCGACCCAGCGCTCTCCAGGTGGATCTTTGGAATATTCGACTACTAACCGCGCATTCACCGGCCTCTCTTGCTTAGGCCTTGACATCCGCCTTTACCCACGCGTTTTGACATATCAGGCAAATGTGAATATTGTTGACCAGGTGAATCCTTTCGCGTTTGATTACGCACGATAAACTTCCGCCGACGGGCGGGAAATTTGGTTAGGCAGGAAATATGGTAAAGCAAGGCGTGGTACCCGACGAATTGACGAAGCCATTCTGGGATGCCGCCAACCAGGGGCGGCTGGAGATGCAGAATTGCAGCGCCTGCAACCGGCTCCAGAATCCGCCGCTGCCGGCATGCAGCCAATGCAAGTCGGGAGAACATCTGGAATGGAAAGAGATGAGCGGGCGGGGCAAGATATATAACTACGGGGTGGTCTACGACTGCCCGGTCAAGCTGCTTCAGCAAGAACAGCCGTTCAACTTGGTGGTGATAACGTTGGACGACGACCCCGGTATCCAGATGTATTCTCACCTCCCCGGGACCCCGGTGGACGAAGTCCCCGTGGGCGCGGCCGTGCAGGTCATCTTCGAAGATACCGCCAACGGCCAAAAGGTTCCGGAATGGCGGGTTGTAGCCTAAACATATTTATTTATCGATATTTAAAGAGACCTCACTTAGGAGTGAACGATGACCACCGAGAACGCTCCGGCTTCCATGTACCGGACGACAGAAGGACTGGGGGTTTGGGAACACAAAGGGAAGGTGGCAGCCGTCGGTATTGGGCATTCTCCGACCACCCGGCGCTGGGACGGAACACCCGAAAATACCATGGGCGCCAACAGCATCATTGCGCTGAGAAGAGCCATCGAGGACGCCGGTGTTTCGCCGGACCAGATCGACGGTCTGGTCCTGGACCCAGTGACCACTACCGGGGCTCACTGGCCGGAAGGCCAGCCCATCCCCATGGATGTCGTGAACGCCTTTAACCCCACCGACGACCCCTTGGACGGCATCGCCAAGCTGAGCGCCGAGTGGATCTTGAAGAACATGCCGGAGCTGACCAACGTTAAGTTCACCATGTACGGGCTAGGTTGCATGTCCCACGCTATCGTCGTTGCGGCCCAGGCGGTGGGCGAGGGACGCACCCACACCTGCCTGGTGCTAAAGAGTTGGCACAACCTGGAAGGCCGGTATAACCAGTCTGGGATCAGCGCCGCAGACACTGTCCCCGGCACTTTCGCCCTGAGTCCGGGGCGGACCCTCTGGGGCGCTCCCGGGTCCTACGGCACTGCCTTACAGTTCGCCGAGTACTGCCGCAAGTACGGCAAGTCCCACGATATGATGGCCCCTTTCATGGCCAACTCAAGACGGAACGGGCTATTGTTCCCGGAGGGGTATTGGGCCCAGCACCGTCCGGAGCAATTGACGGCAGAGGACTACCTGAATGCACGGTGGATCGCCAAGCCGGCGAGCCTCTTTGACAACGATATCCCGATCATGGTGTCCGGGGCCTACCTCTTTACCACCGCCGAGCGGGCCAAGGATATGAAGCAAAAACCCGTCTACATCCTGAACCACGCCTCCAGCAGGGGCGCGCAACGGAGCATCCTGCCGACCCTGGACGAGGTCGAAGCGGAGACCGCCTCAACCGGCAGAAAGATCTATGAGGGCGCTGGGATCACCGCCGACGATCTGTCCTTCGAGAATATGTACGATGGGTTCTCCTTGTTCCACCAGTTTCACCTGGAGGGCCTGCGCTACCGCGGGATGCAGAACGGGGACGCGCTCGACTTCTACCAGACCGATATCAGCATCGAGGGCCCGAACCCGGTCCTCCCCAGCGGCGGCAACATCGGCAGCGGCCGCAGCCGTTTCTGGATGCACACCGACTGCATCCAGCAGATCCAGGGACGGGCTGGGGCCCGCCAGATCACTGGTGTAAAGCCCGAGATCGGCGTGTCCGGCGGTCCCATGCCCATGGGCGGCAACTTCACTGTGTGGAGCGCGTCTCCCGGCTAGCACGTTATCTAGGTAAAACCAACGGTTACATCGCGCTCTCACATTAACTTTTCGCCGAAGCAAGAGAGGCTGAGTCCCTTCTACCTCGAAGGGGGAGGTTAGGATGGGGGCGTTGCCCGGAGACACCAAATTTCAAGGAGAAACGGACCCACTTGGTTATATTGATAAGTTTTGACATCGACGGCACATTGGAGGTTGGCGATCCTCCCGGCGTCCTTTCCATGGACTTGGTGAGAAGGACCAAAGCGGCGGGAATCTTGATCGGCAGTTGCTCGGACCGCCCGATCAGCGGACAGCGAATAATCTGGGAACAGCACAACATCACGGTGGACTTCGCCGTCTCGAAACAGCAGCTACCGGACGTAAAAGCCAAGTTTAAGGCTGATGTCTACTACCACATAGGCGACAGGGAAGACTTGGACCGGCAGTACGCGCTGGCGGCAGGCTTCGAATTCCTTTGGCCTGACGAAGCCCTCGCGGAGCCGTGGCTACATCTAGACGGCGATTCTTCGTAGAGTAGAAACAGGACCGATGCAGGCAGACCAGAGAAAAAGCCCCAAACGGCGTAAGGACCGGCCATTGGAGGGCGTCCGCGTCGTGGACTTCACCTGGGTCCGGGCCGGGCCGTGGGCGGCGCGTTGGCTGGCGACCCTGGGCGCCGAGGTGATCAAGGTAGAGTGGCCGGAGAATATGGACATGCTCCGGCTGAATCGGTTCACCGTGCCCCCCGGCGTCACGCCGGGACCCAATTCAACGGGCCAATTCGCGGATACCAACGCCGGAAAATTGGGCCTCTCCGTCAACGTCCGCCACCCCAAGGGTCTTGCGGCCATCAAGAGTCTCATCGCGGTTTCCGACGTGGTCATCGAGAATTTCAGCTCCCGGATCATGAGCCGCTGGGGCTTGGGCTACGATGAATTGAGAAAACTTCGGCCCGATGTGATCTACGTCTCCATGGCCGGGTTCGGCCAGACCGGACGCCAGCATTATTTCGGGACCATGGGACCTGCCGCCCAGGCCCTGTCCGGACTCACCCATCTTTCGGGTCTGCCCGGGAAACCCCCCGCCGGTTGGGGCTGGTCTTATCTGGACGACACCGGAGGCATGTATGGCGCCATGTGCGCCTTGACCGCTCTGCGGCACCGCAATAAGACCGGTCAGGGACAGCACGTTGACCTCTCTCAGATGATCACCGGGATCACGCTCACGGGCTCGGCGTTCCTGGACAAAACAGTCAACGGGCGGGAATCTCGCCGGGAAGGATATCCGCCGGGCAACCGCACCGTCTGGCCCGGCGCCCCGGTGGTGAATAACTACCGCGGGCCCATCGCGGCGCCTCACAACGCCTTCCGCACCCTTGGCGGCGGTTACAACGATTGGTGCGTGATCGCCTGTCTTTCCGATGAAGAGTGGACCGACCTCGCTGGCCTGATGGGGGAGTCCGGTTGGGCTAGTGACAGTAAGTTCGCCACTTTGGATGGCCGGCTCCGGCACCAGGACGAGATGGACCAGGGTATCGAGCAATGGACCATCACACTGGGGAAATATGAGCTCGCGGATAGATGCCAGGCCGCGGGCGTGCGGGCCATGCCCGTCCAAAGCTCCGAGGACCGGGTGGAGAACGATCCCCAACTCCGCCACCGCGGCATGTTCACCAAGGTAAAACACCCAATGCTTGGCGATTGGAAGTTCCAGGGCGCTCCGTTCCGGCTTGACGGCGCTAAGGTGGCCGTTAAGGGTCCGCCGCCCATGATCGGCGAGCACACCACCAAGATCATGGGTGACCTGCTGGGCTTCAGCCGCGACGAACTACTCCAAGGATATGAAGACGGCGTTTTCTGGCCGGAAACGACACCCAGATTCGATTACGTCCAGCAAGCCATCGACGAAGAGGCCAAGCGATGACGGCGGCCGGACCCGGAGACGATCACGGAAGTGATCTGGCTGGCCCTTTGGCCGGTTTGCGGGTGCTGGAATTGACCGGCGAACACGCCCAATTCTGCGGCAAACTGATGGCTGACCTGGGCGCCGACGTGATAAAGATCGAACCGCCCGGCGGCCAAGAGACGCGCGAGGTCGGACCGTTTTTAGACGACGAGCCGGGCCCCGAGCGGAGTCTCTATTTCTGGCACTACAACACCTCCAAGCGGGGAGTGACCCTCGATATCACCAAGCCAGAGGGCCAAGAAGTCTTCCGCAAGCTCGCCGCCACCGCGGGCCTGGTGCTGGAAAGTTTCCCCGCCGGTTACCTGCCCAGCCTGGGGCTGGGCTACGAATCCCTTTCGGCGAGTAATCCTGGCCTCATCATGTGTTCCGTCACCCCCTTCGGACAAGACGGCCCGTGGCGGGACTACCGGACGTCGGACCTGCTGCACCTTGCGGCCGGCGGACAGATGGCATCCTCTGGCTATGACGCGGAGGACGTGCCGGACGCGCCTCCCATAGCTCCCGGCGGCGGCAATGCCTGGCATATCGCCAGTCATTACGCCTACATCGCCATCATGGGGGCTCTCTATCACCTGGACTTCACCGGAGAAGGCCAATACATCGACGTCTCGGTCCACGAGGCCTGTTGCCTGACGACCGAGGGCGCCATCGCCATCTATCTCTCCACCGGAGAGGTGGTGCGCCGGCACACCGGCAGGCATGCCTCGCCCGACATGTCGCCCGGGATCCAGCACGCCACCAAAGACGGCGGATATATCAACACCACCCGCTCCGGCAGCAACTTGACTCCGGCCCGCGTGAAGGTCCTGGCCGAGTGGATGGACTCCCACGGGCTGGCGCAGGACCTCCTGGACGAGAAATACCAAGACCCGGCGGTGGTGGAGGAGAGCGGCCAGCATTTCGCAGACGTGCTCAAGAATTTCTTCGCCAACATGCCGTTGATGGAAGCCTACGAGGGCGGCCAGGAATTGAACTTCCCTTGGGGCGCGGTCCGGACCATGAGCGAGATCGTCGGCGACCCACACCTGGAAGACCGGGACTTCTTTGTGCCGGTGGAGCACCCGGAATTGGGCCGCGAGTTCACTTACCCCGGCCCAGCCGCGATCTACAATGCCTCCCCTTGGCGCATCTCCCGCCGCGCACCCTTGATCGGTGAGCACAATGATGAAGTCTTGGGCGGCGAACTGGGCTTAACCAAGGGCGAACTCGAAGCCCTGAAGAAGTCGGGCGCTATCTAGGTTAATAGGGCCGAAGGCCTTTTCACCCTACTCCGTCCATAGGCCGCTGAACTGGGTCGCCACGACCTGATCGTAGTTTACGTCCTCCGTGAGAAGCCCGATGTCCTTGGCGAACCGGTTCATCCCGCTTACCGCATCTTCGCTGATGGCTGGGTCGTAAAAAGGCAGGTCCCGTTCGATCAATTCCGCGATCATCGACGCTTCCATGGGAGGGAAGAGGCGCTCTCCAACCGCGGTCGCTCGTGATGGGTCCTCCTTGAGCGCTTTCTGGACATTAACGATGGCCCGAACGGCGGCCCGCACGCCCTCAGGGTCCTTCTCGATCATTTCATCTGTTGTAACCAGCGCCGGAAAGGTATAGTGCACCGCAGCCGGAGGACAGATACCGCGCCTGGCATCGAGGACCACCGTGCCAAGTCCCTTTCGCACGGCTACCTCACTCCCCATGGCGTTGGCCCAGAAGCCGTCGATGATCCCATCCTCCAGAGCTTGAGCGGCGTTCACTCCGAATGAAACACCGGCCCCGGTCGAACCGGGCACGGGACCAACATCCACGCCGTCCTTCTCAAGATCGATTCCGGCTTCGGTCAATAGCTGTCGAATAGTTGAATCCGGACCGGGCGCCGCGCCGATCCTTAGTCCTTTAACCACCTCTGTGTCGCCCAATTTCGCGTTCAGATCAGAGCGTAGCACCAGCATCCAGTAGGTGTTTTGGGCCAGAGCAGCCAGGAGCTTGGCGCCCTTCCAGTTCGGGAACGCCTGCAGCGTGGCGTGGGCAGCGCCGGCCACAAAGTCCAACTCGTTGTCCCGCAGCATTTCCATGGTTTTGGGCACCGGAAATATCAACTGTAATTCGGCGTCCAAGCCCTCGGCTTTGAAGAAACCAAGCTCAACCGCCGCGACCGCGGGGAAATAGGAGTTCGATATCAAGTCGGGCACCGCTATCCGCATGCTTCAGCCTCCCGGCATCCTTAGATTGATTTTATCCCGTGTTAGGCCCGCTGAAGGCGAAACTGGGGTCCGCGGCCCGCACGGTGGCCTCGGGCAGTCCCAATTCCCTTCGGACGATGTTGGTCCCCAGAACCAATGACACGCATTTGTGGAAGGCGATCCGGCGGGAGATCCCTTCCCGCCCGAAGCCGCAATCGGTCGAGATTATCAACCGCTCCGGCGGCACGAATTCCAGGGCTCGGCGGACCAGACCGGCCACCTGGTCCGGTGACTCAACCACCGTGTTGGTGTGGTTGACGACCCCGATGGCGATCTTCTTGGTTGTCTCTAGCCCGGCGAAAAGAGGCAGGTCCTTGCCGCCGGAACCGGCGCACTCAAATGTGATCACGTCGGCATCGACATCGAAAAGATGGGGGATGGCCCTTTCGTAGGAGGGGTTCGAGACCAGGCGCTGCTGCGCAGGGTTGCCCCAGCAAGTATGAAGCCAGATCTCGGCATCCACGCCTTTCACTTCCCGGTTGAACGCCTCGGTGAAAAACTTGTAGTCCTCATCAGCGGTCTTCGGGTCCTGGGCCATGAAGTGGTGCCTGGGTTCCTCGATCTGGATCAGCTTGCAACCCGATGCCGCCAATTCCCGCAGCTCTTGGTTCATGATGTCGCACACATCTAGGATCAATTCCTTATCCGTCGGGTAGAACTCGTTCCACATCATGCGGGTCAGCGATTGGGAGCTGATGGTGCCGAACTTGACGGTATTGGGAGTCATTTTCTGGGCTACTTTCCAGAGCGCCGAATAGTCTAGTTGGCCGGCCGTCAGCTTGCCGGTCACTATCGGTGATTGGTACGCCTCCTGGACCTCGTAGAGGATATGGCCCGGCCGAATGCCGAAATCCCCCGACCATCCCGGGGACTGGCTCTTGCTGCCCTCCAGGCCGCCCATCCGCTCCAAGACGTAAAAGAACCATGACTTTCCGCCGACCTCCAAGTCGAAGCGGGAGTCGCCGTCGGTCAAGATGTCCAGTCCGGCCATCTCCTGGTCCGTGATCACAGTCGCCACGGCGTCCAGGTACTGCTCCCGAAACAGTGTGTCTCCCAAGGCGGTCTTGAAGGCCCGCCCGCGCAGACCTTCGGTATACCAATTGGGCTTCGGGTACGACCCAGTCATGGTTGTGGGAAGGACCATTCCTTCCGTGGCTTTAAACATGTGCGCTCCAGGCGGGGATCGCTATTCCCGGAATCTAGACCCTTCCCAGGCGGATGAACCGTCCGCCGATCAACCACTCGGCCACGTAAAGGTTGCCTTGAGCGTCGACTGCCAGGCCGTGGGGGCTGTTGAATTTTCCAGCCTCCAGCAGACTGGTGGCGATGACGTTTCCCGACGCGTCCTTGTTGTTGGGCCAGCCTTCAACGTTACAGACTTGGTCGTTGGCCCCAAGGTAGCAGACAAACTCATCGTTCTTCCCGCACAGCGTCAGCCTGGCCCGGAGTTCAGCGATCACCAGCAGGTCGCCGTGGGTGACGAACCCGCTGGGCGTGGTGAGGAAATCGGCTCCGAATACGCGCTTGTAGCGCCCTGCCAGGTCGTACACTTGGACTCGTCCGTTTGCCCGGTCCGCGACATAGAGTTCACTTGGCGAACTGCGCCGGTCGATGAAGATGGCATGAGGGCAATCGAACCTGCCGGCGCCGCCCTCTTCGCCGTTGATGCTGGAGATGTATTTCCCCGATCTGTCGTAACGGTGAACGTAGCTCTGTCCGTAACCGTCGGCAACCCAGACGTCGCCGTTGCCACCGTGGCGTTCTTCGTTCACGGCAACCCAGGTCGGCGAATACATGCCCTCGCGGTACACTTCCAGGTCGGGGCGCTCCAGGCTGGCGAGGACGTTCCCTTCCAGGTCCATCTTCAGCACCTGGCCGCGCGTCTCGCCGCCGGGATAATCGTAGCCGATTCCGGGTTGGCGCTTGCGGCCATTGTCGGCGATCCAAAGCAGTTCCCGGCCGCCTTCCTTGACCAGCGTTATGCCGTGGGCGTCGCTCAGGTCCACCGGCCAAGTCCGGACCAGGGAGCCATCCGGGTCGAAGACCATCATCGTTGGGTCGCCGGGGTGGTAGGTGATGATCTGACCCGACTCCGTGACCGTCACCCCATGATGCGCCCAACCGGTCCGGGCGCTCTCCGAATCCGGGACCGACGCCCAGGAGTCTTGCCACTCATAGATGTTTGGTCCGCTGCCGATCTGCATTCAGTTCACTGGTCCTCGTATCAGGGGTTCAGTATAACTTTGGTGTAACCGTCGATGCGCTGGTCGAATTTTGTGTAGGCGTCGGGGGCTTCGTCCAACGAGACGGTGTGAGAGACAACAAAGCTAGGACTGGCCCGCCCTGAGATGATCATGTCCCGCAGGTAGGCGTTGTAACTCTTGACGTTGCATTGGCCGGTGCCCAAGCGTAGCCCCTTCTCGAACAGGAGGCCGAAGTTTATTGCTAGCGATCCCCGTTTGGAGGCCTCGTCGACGCCGCCCGGATCGGTGGGAACATACAGTCCCGGTATGCCGAGAGCGCCGGTGGGATTCACCACCTCGATGGCCTGATTCAGCACGATGTTGGGCGCCTCGTGCTGTTCCCCGCCCGCAGCCGGTGAGCCGGCCATGGCTGCCTGGTAGCCCACGGCGTCGATTCCTTTGTCCACGCCCTGCCCGCCGCGCCGGTCTTTGATCTGCTGCACCGGGTCGCCGTTGTCGAAGTCGATGGGGATGGCGCCGATCGCCTCGGCCTTCTCCAGCCGTTCTATGACATGGTCGATGACGTAGACCTCAGCCGCGCCTCGGATCATGCAGCTATAGGCTGCCATGAGACCGACTGGCCCGGCGCCAAACACAGCCACGCTTTCTCCTGGGCTGACATCGGCTAGCGCCGCTCCGTGGTAACCGGTGGGAAAGATATCGGCCAGCATGGCGAAATCAGACTCCCATTCGGTGCCCGCGGGAAGCGGCAGGCAGTTGAAATCAGCGAAGGGCACTTGCAGGTACTCGGCCTGGCCGCCGACCCAGGGGCCCATGGCCACGTAGCCATAGGCGCCGCCGGCGAATCCGGGGTTCACTGTGTTGCAGAACCCGGTGAACCCTCGCTGGCAGTTCTTGCAGAACCCGCAGGCGACGTTGAAGGGCATCACCACCCGGTCACCCTCCTTCAGGGTCCTGACGGCGGGGCCGGTTTCTTGGATGATTCCCATGTTTTCGTGGCCAAAGACGATGCCGGGCTGGGCGGCGGTGCGGCCTTCGTACATGTGCAGGTCTGAGCCGCAGATACAGGTCGAAGTGATCTTCACGATAACGTCGTTGGGGTGTTTGATCTCGGGGTCCGGAACATTCTCGACGGCAACTTCGAACGGCCCTTTGTAGACAACGGCTTTCATTGCTCTGGCTCCTATCAGACTTGGCGCGGGATGGATGGGGTAGTAAAGAAGCCGGCTCGCGCCCCAATTAGGCAGTGACCGGTGCGATTTGTGGACCGCTTAGCGCTTCTGATAGACCTGGAAGCGGTGGCGGTTGGTCTCGGCCACGTAGAGGCGGCCCTCCCGGTCCAATGAGACGGAGACCGGTCCCCAGAAAAATGGCTCCGTTTGCGATGAGATGTGGTAAGGGGTGTTCAGATGGGCGGGCAGTTCCGGTAGGAGGTTGGAGATGTCCCGTTCCGCCTTTTCTTCGGGGTTGGATTCGAAATATGCCTCCGCCCACTTGGAGACGGTGGCCTCTCCCCGCAATATCAATTGGAAACTTCCGTCCGGACCCAATACCTGGACCCGTTCGTTGCCCCAATCCGCCACGTAGATGAAGCCTTCCGGGTCCACGGCCACACTGGTCGGCCGCTGAAATTGGCCTTCGCCGTCTCCGGAACTCCCGAAGGCGGCCAAGAACTCGCCGTCATTGGTGAATTTCTGGATTCGGTCGTTTCGCCAATCGGCAATATAGATGTTGTCATCGTTGTCTACCGCGGCGCCCCAGGGCAGATTGAATTGGCCGTCGCCGCTTCCGAACGACCCCCAATTGGCGATGAATTTGCCATCTGATGCGAACTTTTGGACCCTGGAATTATGCTGGTCCACCACGAACACAACATCCGAGGAATCGATGGCGATCCCCGCCGGACCGTTCAGTTCACCATCTCCGGCCCCGGGTATGCCCCAATGGGACAGGAACTTCGCCGAAGCGTTGCCTGCGGTATCGTAGATAGTTACGCGATGGTTGTGTTCGTCGGTGATGTGCAGGCGGTCTCGGCTGTCCAACGCCATGGCCACGGGCCATACGAATTGTTCGTCGCCGGCGCCGAATCCGCGGCCGAACTCGCCCAGGTAATCGTCGTCGAGGTTACAGATGCCAACGCGGATAGCGGCGGCGCGCAAAGGGTCGCACCGGTTCAGGACGAAGATGCGGTTGTCGCCACCCACCGCGATGTCGTAGGGATTAGCGAAGCCGCGGCCGTTGTAGCCGTTGTTCACGATGCCGACGGTCTTGACGTAGTCCAGAACGATTCCGGTAGATTTGGTCTGGGTACTCACGCGGGCCCCCTTGATCAGCGGAGATAGAGTGCGGCCGCCACGGCCGCGGGTCCAATCTTTAGGCCAGTTGGTATTCCCTGGTAGCCGCCACCAAACGCAGCATGTTGCCGACTTGCTGCTCGGCTTGGTCTCCCGGTTGGTGGCCGTTCAGGTCCAGGTCACCGTGCCGAGAGGCATATTCCACCAAGACAGAGCGCGTCTCATCGGACACTTGGAGGGGTCCCAGCAGGTCCAGGCAGCCGTCGGCCAGCTCCGAAGGATCGAGCACTCCTTGGTCCGCTCCCGCCTCCAGCCGGTCGATGATGGACCGCACGCCGGGACTGCTCACGTTGGACAATTCCTTGGCCACGAAGTTCACCCGCTCTACCAAAACGCCGCTGTCGATCCATTCGGCGCCCTCGTGCCAACCTTCAACCGTGGGCGGCCGTAGCAGGCCCTGGCCCATATAGAACATCGTGTTGGACACACTCTCGATGCCCAGATAAGGGTCCCGGTAATTTCCCGCCATCCTGACCGCTCCCACCACCATCTCCACCGGACCTTTGACCCGGGCGAAGCGGGCCTCCTCTGACTTGAAGAACCCGGAGTGAAACAGCGTTCGCAACATATCCCGAATCTGGTAGCCGGACGAGAAATAGGTGGCCATCATCTCTTCGATGATCTTCTCTCCGGCCTCGGTAATCTCATCTGCGCCGAAGAACTGGAATAACCGGGTTGCCACGAACCGGGCTGTGGCCTCCTGCTTCACGATGATGGCGATGATGTCCTCGCCGTTGAACCGGCCGGTCTCTCCCAGGAAGGTTTTCTCGCCGTCGTCGTGGTCCTCGTCCCGGTAGTCGAAGTGCCAGGCGATGCGGCCATAGGGCCAGATGGAGTCTTTGGCCGCCCTGATGGCCATATATTCCGCGTTGCCCAGGGTCCAGCCGGTGAAGGCCCGCGCGCATTCCTTAACGTCTTCCTCGGTGTAGTTGCCGATACCCATGGAGAAGAGTTCCAGAAGCTCGCGGCCGTAGTTCTCGTTTATGGACGCACCGTGATTCTCGTTATTGTCCAACCAAACGATCATGGCCGGGTCCTTGGACAGTTCCACCAGCAGTTCTTCAAAGCTCCCTAGACCGGACCGGCGGAACATCTCAACCTGGTTCAAAAGGGAACGGGCCTGGTTCAACTTGGTGTAACCGGTGGCGAAGAGACCGTGCCAGAAGAGGGCGGTTTTCTCCTCCATGGGGCAAGAGGTGCTGATCATCCGGTACATCCAGTAGGCGGCTGAGCCGGGCAGGTCGCGCAGCTCAGATTGATCGACATGATAGCGGCGGATGAGGTCGTCGGGCATGTTTCCCGGGTCGGTGGGATTGAGCAGGGCCTCCACGGCGCCGTCGTACCCCATCTCAAGGTAATGCTCGAGTTCGTCGCGGTTGGCGCCGAAACCGGCGCGCCGGAGCAGGTGGGCCATCAGGGCAGTGTCGTTGCTTATCATCACTATCCTCGGTTTAAGGAATCAGGCCGCTTTCGGGTCAAGGGTTAAGACCTGAATATATCGAACTTCTCGAACTGTCCGTTGACGATGGGGGCGGCGTCCAGTTCTAGCCAGTCCTCCAGGATACCGGTGTAGACGGAACGGAAATCGTTGTTGGAACGCAGGTCGCCTTCGACCTGTTCGGCTTCGGCCAGCGACGGGTATTCGCCGTACATCCCCCCATTAACCGCGCCTCCGATCAGGAAGGCGACGCCGCCGGAGCCGTGGTCGCTCCCGGAGCCGTTGTCCTTGATGCGGCGTCCAAACTCGGAAAAGATCAAGATCGTGGCGTCGTCCTCGGTGCCGTGCTCTTTCATATCGTCCATGAGACAACTCACCGCCCCGGAGAGCTCACCCCAAAGCTTGGCGTGTGTGGCCAACTGGCCCGAGTGGGTGTCGAATTGGGGCCCGTGTTGGGTGTATAGCACCCTGGCGCCCAGGCCCGCGTGGAATACCTGGGAGATGCTTTTGATGTTCTGGGACAAGGCGTCGGGGGCGTATTCGACGGTCGAAGAATACATGGCCGGCGCGGTGCGGAGAACGTCGGCGCCTTGGAGGGCGTCCTGGCCGGTCTGGCCCAGCAGTTCCATCACCGGGTCACGTCCGGCGGCCCCTCCGTACATCCTGGAAAACGCCTCCAGGGTGAACATGCGCAGTTCTTCGTCCTGCACGTCGGGGAACAGACCGTAGGTATCCAAGTCACCAACCGACGCCACGGACACGCCCGGGCAGCCCAAAGCCCTGGGCAGGCCCCGGCCGAAGTTGATGCCGGTCAGCACGTTCTCGCTCTGCGGGTCCAGGTCGCGGATGGCGCGTCCCAGCCAGCCTTCCTTTCCGATGGAATCGGGTTCGGCGGTGTGCCAGATGTCCATGGAACGGAAATGGGAGCGGTTTGGGTTCTCATAACCGATCCCGTTGATCACAGCGACCTTGCCCTCGTCCCACAGCGCCTTGATCGGCCCCATGCTGGGATTGAAACCATACCGGCCGTCGATGGGGATGACCTTGTCCTGCGGGATGTTTATCGCGGGGCGGGAGTCGTAGTACTTGCCCTCGCCATAGGGGACGACCGTGTTCAGATAATCGTTCCCGCCGGTTAGTTGTATGACGATCAAACTTTTTTCGTGCTTGGTGGTGGTCATATGTAACGAACTCCTAGATCCAAGAGGGAAGGCTATCTAGCTTTATTGATCGCATGGCGATCGATGGACAATATTGTACCCTTTGTTGCCCGCCATTTCGAGGCGCATTCATGAGGACATTTAGATCGTCTGGGGCCGGCCGCTAGGTAGCGTTATAAACAGTGGTAAAATTGGGAGCGCTAAACACCGAGATACGGAGGTAATCCCATGATAAGACCCAAGATGTTGGGACATTTGGTGATCAGGGTCAGAGACGCTCAGCGGTCCGAGGATTTCTACGTCAACGTATTGGGCTTGGACGTAAGGGGCCGGACCCGGGGCGGCAAGATGAGATTCTTCACCAGCAACCCTGACATCGACCACGAGATCGCCGTTGCCGAGATCGGCGAGGATGCGGTGGGGCCCTTTGAGAACCAGGTCGGTTTGTATCACATGGCGTGGGAATTGGCCGATATGGACGAACTCAAAGACGCCTATCAAGTCGTGTTGGCCAACAATGTCGATATAGCCGGCTTCGGCGACCACGGCGTCACCAAAGGCCTGTACATCCGCGACCCGGACGGCATCGAGATCGAGCTCTTCGCCCTCGCTCCGGAGTTCGAGAAGACACCCCTTGAAGAGATTCCCACCGGAGGGTCTCGACTAGGAGCCGCCGCCGGCTGATAGCGTATCCCGCCGGCCGTAGATCTGGAAGGACTCGAGGGAGAGTGTCGGACCTGGTCGCCGGAAATCGAGATCCCTTCCTTACATGCGATGGATCTAGGGATCATGCCTCTCCCGGACAGTCCCTGGACGCAGGGCAAATGCGCTCTGAAGGCTCTTCAGTACATGGCCGTGGGCATCCCGGCAGTCGTGTCTGATGTGGGGATCAACTCCGAAGCCGTTCTCGACGGTGAGTGTGGCTTTGTTGTCAGAAACGAGTCGGAGTGGATGGATCGCATCCAGACCTTGCTGTCCAATCGAGCGCTCCGACGACAGTTAGGGGATTCCGCACGGAAG
>JADFPD010000150.1 GCA_022562475.1 Chloroflexota bacterium
ACTCCAGCCCCCTCCACCACGGCGGCGCCCACACCTCCACCCCCGCCCACGTCTACTCCTGGGCTTGCAGAGGACCGCCCGACGGCACTGGACCTGGCCGCGACGGAAGTCTTTGCCGTGCTCGAAGAGTTCCTGGAAGAGCTTGGGCCTCGAGAGAGCGCCACCAGCCAAGAATCGGCCGCCGCCCAGTACCTTCAAAACAACCTCCAAGAACTGGGGTATGAAACCGAACTCCAGCCGTTCACTGCTGAGAACCTCTCGCTGGCCGGGCTGGGCTTAACGTTGAATACGCCTGAGCCCGAAGAGTACACCGCCATACCCCTGGATGAGTCCGGCCTGGGCGACGTGTCGGGCACCTTGACGCCGGTGGGCCTGGCGATGCCCGATGACATACCGAATGCCGGACTTGAAGGCCGTATCGCCTTAGCCAAGCGGGGCGTCATCACCTTTCAGGCCAAGGCCGAGAACGTCTTCGCAGCCGGTGCGGTTGGGTTGGTGATCTATAACAACGTGTTTGGATTATTCAGAGGTGTCCTGGCCACTCAACCGGATTTCCCGGTGATATCGCTCTCCAGGCGCGACGGAGAGGCCATCGAGGAGCTTTTGGCGGAATCGGCGATAGAGGCCTCGATCAAGCTGACCTTCGAGGAACTGCCTTCACAGAACGTGATCGCGGAGAAGAAAGGCCCAGGTGAGGCGGTGGTGGTGTTGGGCGGACATTTCGATACGGTCCCGGGAGTATCCGGGGCCAATGATAATGCTTCAGGCACCGCTGTCCTGCTGGCGCTCGCTCGGATGCTCGCGGAAGTTGATCTGCCATTCACGCTGAGGATCGTTCCATTCGGGTCTGAGGAGCTTGGACTATTGGGAAGCCGGTTCTATCTCCAGTCGCTGAGTGAAGAAGAACTGGAAAACACCAAGGTGATGCTAAATTTTGACGCATTGGGCTCCGGGTCTGGCGTTAGCGTGTTTGGAGACGGGGATTTCACGGAATTGGCCTCGGCGATCGGGGATGACATGGGCGTCGATGTCGCGGTGACCCGGGGCCTGAGAGGAGGCAGCAGCGATTTCGCCAGCTTTAGGGCGGCGGGAGTGCCCTATCTTATGTTTTTCGGCGCCGATGTCTCTCGCATCCACTCCGAGCGCGACACCCTCGAATTCGTCCGGCCAGAGATGCTTGGAGGGGCGGTGGCGGTGGCGGCGGCATTGCTGCAGTCGCCGGAGTTCGCGGACCTGATAGCGGACCGGTGAATTCAGAGATATCTGAATGACCATCCAATCGCATTTATCCCATCGCGTTGATATACTTTGCCAACGGCAGACACCCATCGGTGGGGGATATACGCATGATTTGGACATCATCGCTTTCTGAACAACCGGTCTTAGACGACGCTATCGCCGAGTGCGGAGCGGCTATTAAGACTTCCGTTGGAGGTGAGGCCCTGGACCTGGCTGTTGCTTTCATTTCGCCACATTACGAGGACTCATACGACCGCGTAGCCGACCTGATGGCCGAAACCCTGGGCGCCAAACATGTATTTGGCTGCTCGGGGGGCGGAGTGATCGGCAATGGCATGGAGATCGAGCAGCGGGCCGGAATATCGATCACCGCCGCCATTCTTCCCAAGGTGGACATCAATCCTTTCCATCTTCAGGCGGACCGGCTTCCCGACATGGATGCCGGCCCAGACAAATGGGAAGACCTGTTCGGAGTGACAGCGGACCGAGACCCGCATTTTGTCATGCTGGCCGACCCTTACTCGTTCCCGGTCCAAGACCTGCTGGTGGGAATGGATTACGCCTATCCCAGAGCCACCAAGATCGGCGGCATAGCCAGCGGCGCCAGCCGGGAGGGAGGAAACGCCCTGTTCCTGGACGGCGAGGTTTTGCGGACCGGGGCCATCGTCTTGGCCCTCGACGGCAATATCACCGTGGACACGGTCGTGGCCCAGGGCTGCCGCCCCATCGGCCGTCCCATGCATATCTCCAAGAGCCAAGGCAACATGCTGTTGGAGCTGGATGACGTACCTCCCATGGAGGTGGTGCGGAACATGCTCCGAGAATTACCGGAACGGGACCAAGAATTGTTGCGGCACTCACTTTTCTTGGGTGTGGTGATGGACGAATTGATCGAAAACCCGGTCCAGGGCGACTTCCTCATCCGCAACGTGGTGGGGATGGACCAAAAAACCGGCGGTCTGGCCATCGGCGAGATGCTCAAAGAAGGGCAATTGGTCCAGTTCCATCTACGCGACGCAGAGACCTCCGCGGACGACCTGACGGCCGTGCTGAGCCGCTACGCGGAAGAACACCGGGAGAACGATATTCCGGGCGCACTGCTGTTCTCATGCTTGGGGAGGGGCCAATACCTCTACGGCAGGCCCAACCACGACACTGACCTGTTCCGGGACAAGCTGGGCGATGTGCCCCTGGGCGGGTTCTTCTGCAATGGTGAGATCGGTCCGGTGAGCGGCACCACTTTCCTCCACGGCTACACCAGCTCTTTCGGCCTATTCCGCCCCAAACTCTAGCGGCGCAGCCGCGTTTACTGGGGTTTGTTGGGAAGGAAGAATAGGTTGCAGGTGGGATGTTGATGCTTTCAGGTGTTGAATATTGACTCTGGTTGTGGGCATGCCTGTGTCTCTCAGCGGGCAGTTCCAGGCCCAGGGACGGCAAGCGCTGGCCGGTTTGCTGGCTTGGGAGCGGGATGCTAATACCGAGACCCCTGAATCGTTCAGAGTGCTTCACTACGACGACGCCAGCGACCCGTCCACTGTGCGTGAAGTTACCAGGCGCCTGATAGTCGATGACCGGGTTGATATCCTCATCGGCCCCTACTCCAGCGTCCTCGCGTCCGCCGCCGCCCAGGTGGCGGAGACCCACGGCAAACTCCTCTGGAACCAGGGCGGGGCCTCGGACGACGTCTACCGGCAGGGTTACCGTTGGACGGTGGGGATCCTAACACCAGCCAGCCGGTACCTGACCGGGCTCCTGCCGTTAGTGCGGCAGGCCAACCCTTCGGCCAACACCGTTGCTTTGGTCAAGGCGTCCACCGGTGAATTTCCCCAAGCGGTATGCTCCGGAGTGGCTGAAACGGCGGAAGACCTGGGGTTCAAAATCGTACTCACTTCCGAATTTTCGGCTGCAACCGTTGATTTCACGGATGTGCTGGATGAACTGAGGGCCGCTCGGCCTGACGTGGTGGTAGTCGTGGGGCGGGTGCAAAACGACCTTCGGCTGGCCCGGCAACTGGCGGAGAGCGGCATTAATGCCGGGACATTCGTGGCGGTGGCCGCAGGTATCCAAGCCTTCCAAGAAGGTCTGGGCAGCCTGGCGGACCGGTTCGTCGGTCCCAGCCAGTGGGAGCAGGAAGCCCGGTGCGAACCGGATTTCGGTCCGACGGCTGACCAGGTTGTGGCCTCGCTGAGAGGTGATGGCCACCGGCACGTCGACTACCCGATGGCCCAAGCCTACGCCGCTGGAGTGGTCATGCAGAGGTGTTTGGAGGAAGCGGGAAGTTCCGATAGCCAGGCGCTGAGAGAGGCGGCTGCGAGGCTGAGGTTTTCAACCTTCTATGGAGAATTCGAGATCGACGGCCAGACCGGCAGGCAGACTGGGCGGGAAACTCTCCTGGTCCAGTGGCAAGGAGGCCGGAAGGTGGTCGTCTGGCCGGCACAGCTAGCCCAGGGAACATTGGTCTATCCCTGGCGTTAGAATGGGTCCGGCAGACAAAAGGGGGATATATGGCCGAGCTTGAAGATAAGATCGCGCTGATCACCGGAGCCGGTAGAGGCATCGGCCAGGCCATCGCTTTGGCCTACGCCAGAGAAGGCGCCGATCTGACTCTGGCCGCACGCAGTGTCGCAGAATTGGAGGAAACGGCCGCCGAATGCCGGAAATTGGGCTCTGAAGTCCTGGTAATGCCCACCGATGTGACCAACGCCGGCCAGGTGGAAAGTTTGGCCACTGCCACGGTAGAACGCTATTCGGCCATTGACATCCTGGTCAATAATGCCGGGATCGCCGGACCCATCGGCAGCCTTGAAGACAACGATTTGGATGCTTGGATCGACACTGTGCGGGTCAACCTGATCGGCTCCTACCTGTGCTGCCGGGCGGTCCTTCCGGTGATGCGGCGGCAGAACTCAGGCAAGATCGTGAACCTGTCCGGTGCGGGAGCGGTCAACGCCTGGGCCGATATGTCGGCCTATTGCTCCAGCAAGGCGGCGGTGGTGCGCCTGACCGAGGTCCTGGCTCTGGAACTGGCGGACACCGGAATTACCATCAATGCACTGGGGCCAGGCTCGATCGACACCCGCATGTGGGATGAGATGACCAAGGATGCGGCGGATGCGGGAGCAGACCTGATCCATGAGGCGGGTCTGCGAGTTGCCTCCGGCGGCGGTGCGTCGATCGACAGATGTGCCGACCTGGCTGTTTGGCTGGCCGGGAGCGGATCGGACGGCTTGAGCGGCAGGATAATCTCCGCGGTCACCGACGACTTCGAGTCCCTGACTCCGTTGATCCCGGAAATCATGGCTTCAGACCTCTATACCGTCCGGCGGGTCGACCCGGCTTAGGTCTCTCGCCGATACGTAGGGGCACGGTTTCTAACCTGCCCTGCTTCGGGGAGGTCAAATTGTTCATTGGAAACCGAAATGGTTACGAATAGTGACACGGTTTCGAGAACCGAGGTTGGTCAACGTGCAACCGGGCGGGTTAGAAACCCGCCCCTACGATTAATAACGTCCCTTTGGTCGTTGGTTAACCTTCACTCTTCAACACCACATCATGGCGGCATCTGGAATGACAGGGATTCGGAGAAGCCTACGTCTCCAGTTTGATGGGGTTGCTGAGAACCCCGATTCCCTCAACCTCGATCTCACAGACGTCGCCGTCGTGCATCTCCTGGGGCTCGCCGGGGGTCCCGGTGTAGATCATGTCGCCGGGTTCCAGGGTCACGTACTCGGTTACGAACTCCAGAATGGTGGGGATGTCGAATATCAGGTAAGTGGTGCTCTCGCTCTGGACCTCTTTCCCGTTGATGCGGCCGGTGACCCTGACATTGTGGGGGTCGAGTTCGGTCTCGATGTAGGGGCCGGCGGGTGTGAAGGTGTCCGAGGACTTGGCCCGCCACCAGTTGCGGTCGTCGCGCTGCC
>JADFPD010000151.1 GCA_022562475.1 Chloroflexota bacterium
AACCAGAGGTTTACTGAGCTCGTGCGGGCGTATAATAATACCCCTCGTAAGTGCCTCGGCTTTCGTACTCCAGCCGAGGTATTCTGGAATGAAGTGTTGCACTTCAAATGTGAATCCACCTTCCGGCACTCGCCGGAATGACGGGGTTGCCGCCGTCGAAATCGACTCGCCCCGCTCGTCCTGAGCCTGTCGAAGGACCCAACCGAAAGTGGGTCAAGCTTTTTATATGCCTCAGCTAACCCTGGCGGAGCGCGTCCAAAGCTGGGGCCAGATCGGACGGCAGGCCCGTCTGGAACTCCAACGGTTCGCCGGTGACCGGGTGCTTGAAGCCCAGATGAAAGGCGTGGAGGAAATGGCGGTCAACCAAAGGGCTTGCGTGGCCGTAGGTGGTGTCGCCGACCAGAGGGTGGCCGATATGCGCCATGTGCACCCTGATCTGGTGGGTCCGTCCGGTCTCCAGGTAAAGTTCCAACAAGCTGTGTCCTTGGAACCGTTCTCGCGTTTTGTAGCTGGTGCGGGATTCTTTGCCGCCCACGACCACGGCCATGCGGGTGCGGCGGCGTGGGTGGCGGCCCACCGGGGCATCGATCTTACCTTGCGCGGGCGCGGGCGTTCCTTCCACTAAAGCCAGATACCCTTTGGTGGTTTGCCGCGCTTTGATCTGGGCGGAAAGATCGATATGGGCCTGGTGGGTCTTGGCCACCATCATCAGCCCAGAGGTGTCTTTGTCCAATCGGTGGACGATTCCAGGGCGGATCTCCCCGCCGATTCCCTGTATGTCGGGGCACATGGCCAGCAAGGCGTTGACCAGCGTCTGGTCGGGGTGGCCGGGTCCGGGGTGAACGGCCAAGCCGGCCGGTTTGTCGATGACCACCAGGCTTTCGTCTTGGTAGACCACGGTGACTGGGATGTCTTGGGGCACCAGGCTGGAGGGTCTTGGTGGGGGCACGGACAGGGAGACCAAATCGCCGGCCCTCACTTTGTGGGCCGGTTTGGCCGGCCCGCCGTTTACCAACACCTGTCCATCGACGATCAGCCGCCGCAGCCGGCTGCGGGTCAACCCTGTGTCCTGCCCGGCCAGATACTGGTCCAAGCGGGACTCATCCACCGCCACCCGGAATTGGTGATTCGCCGTCTCCGGCGTCAAATGGCCCGGTCCCCCGGCCGTTCTCCCACCATGCGTTCTTTCACGCCGCAGGTGGAACAACGCCAGCCGTCCATCACGGTGCGCATCTCTCCGTCGCAGATGGGACACCAGCCGTAGCCACCGCTGAGGCCGGCGTCTTCGCCATCGCCGGACTCGCCGACCAGGAAGATCCATCCCAGGATGACGAGGCCGGTGATGATGGATGCGTCGGCCACGTTGAACACCGGCCAAGTTCCCACGTCCACGAAGTCGGTTACGTGCTGCAACAACAGCCGGTCCAGAAGGTTGCCCGTGGCGCCGCCGATCTGCAGGCCAAGGCTAAGCCGCAAGAGACCGGTGGTCCTGATCTGACTGCGGTAGATCAGGACCAGTATGCCGATACCGATGATGGAGACGAAGATCAGGGCCGTGTTTTGGTCTTGAAAGATGCCAAAGGCGCTGCCGGTATTGTGGGTGTGGGTGAAGCGGAAAAAGCCGTCTTCGGGGAACGACTCGCGGAACCGCAACTGGTCCCGCACCAGGAATTTGCTGAACTGGTCGATGAGAAAGACCAGGAACGCCAGTTGGATCAGGACAAAGTCCTTGTAGATGGGAATGCGAGGGGTATCGGCGCTCACGTATGGGTCTCCGGGTCTGCCTTGGGACTATCTAAAAACCGGGCTATTTCAATTCCTCGGAAAAGAACCGGACGACTTCCGGCACCAAACGGGATTCCTGTCCGTACCAGAAATGGTCCGCGCCTTCGAATAACTTGAACTCAGGCGCCTTCTTGAAACCGGCCAACTCCGCGTCCAATTGGGTCGAGTCCACCAACCGGTCTCTGTCTCCTGTAACGATCAATGCCGGTACTTTGGATTCTTTGAGGGGCGTCCCCTCGATGGCCCGGATCGGCGGAGACACCAGGGCGATGGCGTCGGTCTCACCATACAGTTCGCTGTGACCCAGGATCACCGACGTGCCGAAGGAATACCCGGCCAGTCCGGTCTTGGCGTTGGTATCGGGCCAAGCCTTGATCAGCTCCAACGCGGCCAGTACTTCCCGGAACTCTTTCTCGCCCTCGGAGTGTTCGCCCTCGCTGCCGCCCACGCCCCGGAAGTTGAACCTCAGGGTGACGAATCCCTCTTCGACCAGACCCAAAGCCAAGGCCAGGACCACGTTGTTGTCCATGTTGCCGCCGTGTAGGGGGTGAGGATGGCAGATGACCACGCCCGGCCAGGGCCCGGAGCCGTCATCGGGTTGGGTTACAACACCCTCGAAAGTAAGTCCATCCGCCTCGAACGAAATGGCGCTTTGACGCAAGATAGTCGCTCCTAAGTCAGGTATATCCATCTTAGGTAACCGCCAGGGCTTTGGCAAGAATGGTAGTCGGCGGTAGCCTGGATTTCTTCCCTGTTCCCCTTCCCGGCTGGCCGGGACCACGGATTGACTGGGGGTGGACCTGCCGGTTCTCCGTTCGTTTTGCAGGCGCAATCCTGCTAGAATACCGTGTAGTTTTTCGGGAGGGACCTTCAGATGGTACTGATCGACCTGCGCAGCGATACAGTCACAAAGCCCACCGACGAGATGCGCCGGGCCATGGCCGAGGCCGAGGTGGGCGACGACGTTTACGGCGAGGACCCGTCGGTCAACGAGCTACAGGAGCGGGCCGCCGCAATGCTCGGCAAGGAAGCCGGCCTGATGACCGCCAGCGGCACCATGAGCAACCTGATCGCCACCATGTCCTACTGCAGCCGGGGCGACGAGATCATCATGGGCGACCAGGCCCATATGTTCTGGAACGAAAGCGGGGGACAGGCTGCCTTGGCCGGGGCCCAGACCCGCCTGGTGCCCAACGACGCCCGGGGCGGAATCAACCCGGAGGACGTGGCCCGCTCCATCCGGCCCAAGGGCAACCCGCATTTTGCCGCTACCACCATGGTCTGCCTGGAAAATACCCATAACCGGTGCAGCGGCATGGTGATGACACCCTCAGAAACCAAGGCCGTCTGCGACGTGGCCCACCAGGCCGGCGTGCCGGTGCACCTGGACGGCGCCCGAATCTTCAACGCCGCCGTGGCCCTGGAAGTCCCGGCCGAGGAACTGACCCGCGACGTGGACGATGTCAGTTTCTGCTTGTCCAAGGCCCTGAGTTGTCCGGTGGGTTCGGTGCTGGTGGGCTCGAAAGACTTCATCAAAGAAGCCCATAGGTGGCGCAAGATGGTGGGTGGCGGCATGCGGCAGGCCGGCATCCTGGCCGCCGCCGGGTTGGTGGCCCTGGAGACCATGGTGGACCGGCTGGCCGAAGACCACCAAAATGCCCGCCGTCTGGCCGCGGGACTGGCCAACATCGACGGCCTCGCCGTTGACGCCGACAGCATCCAGACCAACATCGTGATCTTCGACATCGACGAAAAAGTGGCCACGGCCACTGACTTCATGAAGGCCATGGCCAACGCCGAAGTGTTGGTCTCTTACCCCGGCGAACACTCCGTCCGCATGGTGACCCACCGGCATATCTCCGCCGACGACGTGGAAGAAGCGCTGTCCCGCACCTCCAGAGTCGTCCGGGAATTTCGAGCCTGATAGCCGGCTATGCCTGACATCACTCTGGAACGCGGTCACACAGCGGTGCTGATCGCCGACTTCTACGCCCAGATGATGAACACCCTGCCCCTTGCCCCCGAGCGCGGCGTCGTTGAAAACGCCGCCGCAGTGCAGGCCGCCGTCGAGGACTGCTGTTTGGACTCGGACACCGATGTCCACGACTTCCTAACGCAGCGAATCTTGACCTGCCAGGCCGGCGAGGTCGGTTCCGGAGATGTGATACGCGCCCTGGATGCGCTCTAGTTGGCCGACCTGCCCCCGGATGACCGGTCCCGCAAGCTGCAATTGCGGACCCTCTACGTGGCATGCGCCGCCCTGGCCATCTCAGTGGGCCATGTGGTCTACGCATTCTTGCGGGACCACGTTTTTGACTAGCATCCACGGCCCTCGATCTGAAATCTAGCGATCAGGAGATCCCACCCGCCCATGGACCTGCCGGCCCACATCTTCCTGGACGAACGCCATGTTCCCTACGATAAGTTGAACTTTCCTCCGGAGACCGGAAAGGGAGCGGCCAACGTCGCACAGGCGTTGGGCTACAATGAATCCCAGATGGTCAAGACCTTGGTGTTTGAATCGGGGGCCGGAGAACAGGTATTGGTCATGCTTGGTGGCGACAAGAACGCCATCTCCGGCAACCTGAAGCGGGCCATCGGCTCCAGGGACATCAGACTCGCCGCACCGGAAAAGGTGATCGAGGTCACCGGTTACGCCATTGGCTCCATCCCGCCCTTCCACTGGCAACCGTCCGGGTTCCGCACCTTCATCGACGCCTGCCTGATGGTTGAAGACGTTCTGGGCGTGGGCGCCGGGGAATGGGGCCAGGAGATAATGATTGCTCCCAATGATCTGGCCGGCGTGACCGGCGCAACAGTGGTAAATCTTTCGAAGAAACGGGAGACCCCTTGAACCGGAAGACAGGAAACCGGTTGGACCGGATGATCAGGCGGTTGCCTACGCCGCCATTCGCCATTAACATGCTCTGAGATGCACGGCCCGGACCGGACCCCAAATCGGACGATGCGGCCGATGCGTTGACGACACACGTGGAGGTGCACAGGTTCTAGAACGCATTCTTTCTTGGTTTCGCCGCCCCGTGGCGGAGATCGAAATCGAAGCAACCGGCGGGTCTATTCGACCCGGCGGCACAATAGATGTACAGGTGACGATACGGCCGAAAAAGGGACTCAAGATCAAGACCGGCCTGGTGGAATTGGCCTGCACCGAGCAGTGGTGGCAGAAAGAATCGCGGTCCGACACCGGACAAGGAAGGCTTGAGACCCACTCTCCTTTGTCACAACCGCTGGTTCAATCGTTTATCGCTGACACGGAGATGACCAGTACCGAGCCCGTCGTCCGGTACGCAAGGTTCCAGATACCCAATGAGGCCCCGCCCACCGTCCACGGTT